>JAFLDG010000259.1 GCA_017302495.1 Burkholderiales bacterium | reverse complement strand
GGCGCAGGGGTTCGCTCGCGCGCAGCGCGCCGACGATGCGGCCGTTCCAGTTGCGCAGCGTCAGGTCGCTGCAGCCCCGGACGAGGCCGGCCTCGTCGTCGTCGAGTGCGACCAGCGCCTCGATCAGCGCGGCCATCACGACCTCGCAGGCGCGGGCGTTGTTGCCGTCGTCGACCTTGACGGCGACGCCCAGGCCGCGCGCGGGGAGCGCCGCGCAGTACATGCCCTCGGCGCCGACCTTGCAGAACACGCGTTCGCCCAGGCGCTGCATCATGCGCGTGTCGAAGCGGTCGGTGCCGCCGACCATGAACGGCGCGTTCGCCACCGCGCGGCGCAAGCGCTGCGCGGCGCGGGCGTCGGCCTCGCCCAGGCCGACGCCGGTGCCGAAGCGCGCGAACCCCAGCGCCAGCGAGCGCAGCGCAATGCCGTAGGTCGGGATCGAGCAGCCGTCGGTCGCGGCCGGCGCGGCGGCCAGGTCGGCGCCGGTCGTGCGCTGCAGCGCGGCGCTCACCTCGCGCATCACCGGGTGGCCGGGTTCGACGTAGCCGCGCACGAACTCGCGCGCGTCGCGCCCGGCGGCCGCGGCCAGCAGGCAGCCGACGCAGAGGAAGCCGGCGTGCTTGCCCGAGCAGTTGTTGTGCAGCGGGCCCGGCGTCTCGCCGCGGGCCGCCATCTGCCGCTGGAAGACCTCGCGGTAGGGCCAGTGCGTGCCGCATTCGAGCACACCGGCATCGAGCCCGGCCTTGGCGAGCATGCCGGCCGCCGTGGCGACGTGCTCCGGTTCGCCGTTGTGCGAGGCGCAGGCGAGGGCAAGCTCGGCGTCGCCCAGACCGAAGCGGTCGGCGGCGCCGCCGGCGACCAGCGGCAGCGCCTGCAGCGCCTTCACCGCCGAGCGCGGGAAGACCGGGCGCTCGATGTCGCCGGCCGACGCGACGAGCCCGCCGTCGGCGTCGACGACGGCGAACGCGCCGCGATGCATCGATTCGATTGTGGTGCCGCGCACGGCTTCGACCAGCACGGGGTTCGGTGCCATGGCGCCACTGTAGCGCCGCACTGCCCGGCTGCGCCCGGCCACGGCCGGCGGACAATGCCGGCATGGATCGTCCGCTGCTCGGCGTCGATTTCACGTCGGCGCCGACGCGGCGCAAGCCGATCACCGTCGCGCGCGGCCGGCTGCGGCCGGACGGCCTGCAGCTCGACGCGCTCGAGGCCCTGGTCGACCTCGGCGCCTTCGAGGCCCTGCTCGCCGAACCCGGGCCCTGGTTCGGCGCCTTCGACTTCCCGTTCGGCCTGCCGCGTGCCTTCGTCGATGCGCACCGGCTCGGCCGCGACACCGACGGCGTGATCACCGAACTGCACCGGCGCTGCCCGACGCGGATGGACCTGCGCGCGCTGGTCGATGCCTGGGGCAATCGCCGGCCGCCGGGGCAGCGGCTGTTGCACCGGGCGACCGACACGGCCCTGCCCGGCGTGCGCTCGACCAGCCCGCTGCAGACCCGCTACGTGCCGGTCGGGTTCATGTACTACGAAGGGCTGGCGCGGCTGGTGCGCGCCGGGGTGACGATCCCGCGCCAACGTGCCGGAGACCCGGCCCGCGTCGCGGTCGAGGCCTACCCGGGTCTGCTCGCGCACGAGCTGATCGGGCGCCGCTCGTACAAGAACCGCGACACGGCCGAGCGCCGCGACGCGCGCCGCGAGATCGTCGCTGCGCTGGAGCACGCAGACGCGCCGTTGCGCATGGCCGCGGTGCAGCGCGATGCCGTCGTCGCCGATGCCGGCGGCGACTTGCTCGACGCGGTGCTCTGCCTGGTGCTGGCGGCGCGGGTCGTGGCCCGGCCCGGCCACGGTCTGCCCGCCGACGTCGACCCGATCGAAGGCTGGATCGTCGGGCCCTGATCCGGACGCGAGGCCGCGCACTGCGCGCGGCCGAACGCCGGATCAGGGGGCGAGCGCCTGCAAGCGCGCGCGGCCTGCAAGGCCTGATCCGGACGCGAGGCCGCGCACTGCGCGCGGCCGAACGCCGGATCAGGGGCTTTGCGCTGCAAAGCGCGAGCGCGGCCTGCAAGGCCTGATCCGGACGCGAGGGCCTGCCTGCGCAGGCCCGAGTGCCGGAGCAGGGGCGCGCGAATGCAAATCGCGCGCGCGGCCTGCAAGGCTGATCCGGACGAGAGGCCGCGCGGGCGGCGCCGCCGGCCTCAGCCGCCGTTGTCTTCGGCGCGGCCGCGCTCGGCGTCGAGCCGCTGCATGTTGTCGAGCATCTTCAGCAGGTAGTGCAGCGTGTGCGTCAGGTCGTTGGTCGAGAAGTCGGTCAGGATGCGCTCGTAGTACGCGCGGATCTTCGGCTGCGCCAGCACCAGCCACACGTGGCGGCCGGAGTCGGTCATCGTCACGATCCGCGAGCGCCGGTCGCGGTCGTCGGCGCCCACCGCGACGTGGCCGTCGCGCTCCATCCGGCCGATCAGGCCCGACAGGTTCTGCCGGCTGACCATCAGGTAGCGCGCCAGCTCGCCGATGCTCATGCCGCCGCTCGCCTGCTCGCGCGACAGCGCACCGAGCACCGCCCACTGCTGCGTCGTCAGGCCCTCGTCTTCGACCGCGCGCGAGCCTGTTTTATGCAACATATTTGCGCATTGATAGAGCCGGAAGAAGAGCCGGTTCGCCAGCTCGAGCCGGGCCGTCGATAGCGCAATGTTGGGGGTTTCCATGAGCCGTCAAGTGCCGACTGGGGCTTGCCGGTGGTGTTCGAGGGGCATATGATTGGTAAACATATTGACGTACATGCCGAAGGCGACCGGCACCGCATCCGACCCCGAACCCTGTTTGCCCGAGAAAGGACCCGATCATGCAGCGATTCCAGGACCGTACCGTCGTCGTCACCGGCGGCGGCGGCGGCATCGGCGGCGCGACCTGCCGCCGCTTTGCGGCAGAAGGCGCGCGCGTCGCCGTCTTCGACCTGAACCTCGACGCGGCCGAGAAGGTGGCCGCGGCGATCCGCGCCGAAGGCGGCCAGGCGCGGGCCTTGCGCTGCGACATCACCGACCGCGCCAGCGTCGACGCCGCGGTGGCCGCGGCCGAGAAGGCGCTCGGGCCGATCGAGGTGCTCGTCAACAACGCCGGCTGGGACGTGTTCAAGCCCTTCTTGAAGACTGTGCCGGCCGAGTGGGAGCGCCTGATCGCGATCACGGTCAACGTCGTCTGCCCAGGCCCGACCGACACCGCCCTGCTGGCCGGCGTGGCCGAAGGGGCGCGCGACCCGGCCAAGCTGCTGGAAGCCTGCAGCGCCATCCCGCTGGGCCGCCTCGGCCAGCCGGACGACCTGGCCGGCGCGATCGCCTTCTTCGGCAGCGACGACGCCAGCTTCGTCACGGGCCAGGTCGTCTCCGTCTCCGGCGGACTGACGATGCACGGCTGAACCTCGAACCCGGACCGCAAGGAGATTCCCATGACTTTCGAAGACATCCTCTACGAAGTGCGCAACGGCGTGGCCTGGATCACGATCAACCGCCCGGACAAGATGAACGCGTTCCGCGGCACGACCTGCGACGAGCTGATCAAGGCGCTGAACAAGGCGGGCTACGACCGCAACGTCGGCTGCATCGTGCTGGCCGGCGCCGGCGACCGCGCCTTCTGCACCGGCGGCGACCAGTCGGCGCACGACGGCAACTACGACGGCCGCGGCACGATCGGCTTGCCGATGGAAGAGCTGCACACCGCGATCCGCGACGTGCCCAAGCCGGTGATCGCGCGCGTGCAGGGCTTCGCGATCGGCGGCGGCAACGTGCTGTGCACGATCTGCGACCTGACGATCTGTTCGGAGAAGGCGATCTTCGGCCAGGTCGGGCCGAAGATGGGCTCCGTCGATCCCGGCTACGGCACCGCGTTCCTGGCGCGCGTGGTCGGCGAGAAGAAGGCGCGCGAGATCTGGTACCTGAACAAGCGCTACTCGGGCCAGGAGGCGGTGGCGATGGGCCTGGCCAACGTCTGCGTGCCGCACGAGAAGCTGGACGAGACCGTCCAGGAATGGGCCGAGACGATCTGCGAGCGCAGCCCGACCGCGATCGCCATCGCCAAGCGCAGTTTCAACATGGACACCGCGCACCAGAGCGGCATCGCCGGTATGGGCATGTATGCGCTGAAGCTGTACTACGACACCGAGGAGTCGCGCGAGGGCGTGAACGCGCTGAAGGAAAAGCGCAAGCCCGACTTCCGCAAGTACGCGAAGTAGGCGCGCCGCTGCATCGATGACCGGCTGGCCCGGCGTGCCCTACCGAACACCGGAGGGCACGCCGCGGGGCGCAGCCAGGTCTGGAGACAAACGATGAACCCGTACCTCGACGAAGACCTGATCGCGCTCGGCGACCATGCCCGGCGCTTCGCCACCGACCGCATCGCGCCCGGCTTCCAGGAGCGCGACCAGACCCGCGTGCTCGACCGCGCGCTGATGCGCGCGATGGGCGAGATGGGCTTCATCGCGCCGGAGCTGCCGGAAGCCTTCGGCGGCCAGGGGCTGGGCTGCCTCGCGGCCGGCGTGATCCACGAGGAGATCGCCCGCGCGGATCTGTCGATCAGCTACATCAACCTGCTCGCCTCGCTCAATTCGCAGATCCTGTCGGAGCACGGCCGGCCCGAAGTGGTCGCGCCGTGGCTGCAAAAGCTGGTCGCAGGCGAGGCGCTGTGCGCGATCGCGCTGACCGAGCCTCGCGGTGGGTCCGACGCCGGCCACCTGCGGCTGAAGGTCGAACGTCGCGGCGACCACTACCTGGTCAACGGCGAGAAGACCTCGATCTCGGCGGCGGACCAGGCCGACATCACGGTGGTCTTCGGCCGCACCGGCCCGGTCGAATCGGCGGCGCACGGCGTGACCGCGCTGCTGGTGCCGATGGACACCGCCGGCGTGACGACCAGCCGCTTCGACTGCCACGGCCAGCGCGCGATCGGCCGCGGCTCGATCTTCTTCGAGAACGTGCGCATCCCGCTCGACCACCGCCTGGGCGAAGAGAACAAGGGCTTCGTGCAGGTGATGCAGGGCTTCGACTTCAGCCGCGCGCTGATCGGCCTGCAGGTGCTGGCGGTGGCGCGTGTCGCGCTCGAGGAGACCTGGGCCTACGTCGCGAAGCGCGAAGCCTTCGGCCAGCCGTTGTCGGCTTTCCAGGGCGTGTCGCACCCGCTGGCCGACCTCGACACCCAGGTCGAGGCCGCCCGGCTGCTGTGCCTGCAGGCGCTGTGGCTCAAGGACAAGGGCCTGCCGCACAGCGCCGAAGCGGCGATGTGCAAGTGGTGGGCGCCGAAGCTGGCCTACGACGCGATCCACCAATGCCTGCTGATGTTCGGCCACGGCGGCTACGACCGCGGCTTGATGGAGCAGCGGCTGCGCGACGTGCTCGGCTTCCAGATCGGCGACGGCACCGCGCAGATCATGAAGACCATCATCGCGCGCAACCGCGCCGGCCGCCGCGCCGTGCCCGCCTGACAGGCACTGGCGGCGTCGGTCCGCGTGCGCGGGGCCGACGCGGGAGCGGCTCCCCCGCTGGCGCGCTCCGCGTCGCCGGTTCGCGCATGTGGGGCCGACACAATGCGGCGCTGCGGGCGCTTTCGGCCCCGCGCCGCCGCCCGTGGACTCAACCGTTGCCGCCACCGTCGTCGCGCCGAGCGAAGCTGCCGAAGCCTGGTTCGCCGCGCGCGGCTGGACGCCGTTCGGATTCCAGCGCGAGGTCTGGGCTGCGATCGCGCGCGGCGACAGCGGCTTGCTGCACGCCACCACCGGCAGCGGCAAGACCTATGCGGTCTGGCTCGGTGCGCTGCGGCGCGCGCTCGACCTCGACTCCGGCACCAGGCCGCTCGCGCAGGGGGCGGGTCGGGACGCCGACGCCGGGCCGGCTCGA
>JAFLDG010000258.1 GCA_017302495.1 Burkholderiales bacterium | reverse complement strand
GCCGAGGCGCTGCAGGCGGCCGCGGCCGAGTGGCGCGCGCACGGCATCGCGCGCGCGGTCGGCCACCCGATCCCCGGCGTCAACGCCTTCAGCGCGCCGGCCTTCGACCACGAGGGCGAGCCGGCGCTGGTGATCACCGTGCTCGGTCACCAGGACGCGCTCGACTCCGGCTGGGACTCACCGGGCGCGCAGGCGGTGCGCGAAGCGGCAGCGGAGATTTCTCGGCGGCTCGGGGCGCGGTCGCGGCAGCCCGGCTGACGGCCGCCCGGCGCCGGCGGGAGCCGTACGGGGGCATGTCGGCACGCCCGTCGGTCGGGCAGGCGGCTGTGCCTCGCCGCGCGGCCGCCTTGACGCGCGATCGGGCGGCGACGCCGGCGGCGTCGGCCTTCGTGGCGCGGCCGCAGTCGCCGGACCTCAGGGCTGCGCGTGCTGGTTGCGCTGCATGCCTTGCTGCAGCGCATCGGCGGTGCGGTCGCGCACCGACTGCTGAACGCCCTGGATCTGCGCCTGTGCGCTCGGCATGTCGGCGCCGGCGGTCGCGCCGAAGGCGTCGAGGCGCGCGCCGCCGACCGCCTTGCCGGCGACCGGATCACCGCCGCTGCCGCCGTCCGAAGCGGTGGCCGACGGGACCCGGGTGCTCGTCTCCATCTGGCTGATCGCCTGCAACTGCTTCTTGCCGAGCGAGCCGACGATCGCGAGCACGAGCAGGACGCCGACGAAACCGAAGATGGCCTTGAGCATGGAACGATCTCCAACGGGCGCCGCGCCGGCCCCCGGGCCGGATCATCGGCCAACCGCGTCTGCGGCTGGACGGTTCGCGCCGCGGCCGGCGGCAAGGTTTCACGGCCGGCGGCCGTGCACGTGCCGCGTGGCGACCGCGCCCCGCCCGTCCGCTGCGGCCGGCGGCCCGGGCCGGACGCGCTCGCTAACCTTGCCGCGCCAGCTGGCGCGAGCGCTGCAGCAGCTTGTCGATCGCCGCGTCGAGCGCGGCGCGTTCCGCGGGCTCCAACCCCTCCAGCAGGAAGGCCTCGCGCGAGCGCACCATCGGCACGATCTTGCGGAACAGCGCGCGACCGGCCGGCAGCAGCCGGATCAGGCGGCCGCGGCTGTCCTGCGGGTCGGTGTCGCGCGTGACCAGGCCCTTGCTCTCCATGCGGGCGAGCGCGCGGCTGACCGAGACCTTGTCGAGCGTCGTGCGTTCGATCACCATCGCCGTCCGCGCCGGCGAGGTGCCGGCCAGCGCGGCGAGGACGCGCCATTCGTCGCGGCTCAGGTCGAAGCGCTCGGCGTAGATCTGCGCCATCGACCGGCTGACCGCGTCGGCGAGCAGCGCGAGCCGGTATGGGAAGAAGCCGTCGAGTTCCATGCCGGCGTCGGACGGAGGGGGCCGGGTCATGGTCACGATCGTATCAGATGCAACCAGTCAGCGGCGCCGGACTGCCCGGCGGGCGCGCCCTTTAAAAAGCGAGCCGGCTGAGGTTGCTTTGCGGCAGCGCTTGCGCCAGTTAGTTGCAGTTGATACCATTGAGATGTTTTCGCCGCCCACCCCCGAGGAGACCCTGCCATGAGCATCCAGCGCATCCACCACGTCGCCTACCGCTGCAAGGACGCGAAGCAGACCGTCGAGTGGTACCGCCAGCACCTGGGCATGGACTTCGTGCTCGCGATCGCCGAAGACCACGTGCCGTCGACGCACGCGCCCGACCCGTACATGCACCTGTTCATGGACGCCGGCGGCGGCAACATCCTGGCCTTCTTCGAGCTGCCGAACTCGCCGGCGATGGGCCGCGACCCGAACACGCCGGAGTGGGTGCAGCACATCGCCTTCAAGGTCGATGGCGGCGTCGACGAGCTGCTCGCCACCAAGGCGCGGCTCGAAGCCTCGGGCATCGAGGTGATCGGGCCGACCGACCACACGATCTTCCAGTCGATCTACTTCTTCGATCCGAACGGCCACCGGGTCGAGCTTGCCGCCGACACGGCGACGCCCGAGCAGATGAAGAAGCTCGACGACGTGAAGTGGGACATGCTGGCGGAATGGTCGCGCACGAAGCGGGCGCCGAAGCACGCGGCCTGGATGCACGAGAAGGAACTCGCCGGCGCGGCGAAGGCCTGAGGACGTGGGCGATGCTGAAGACCTACGCCTACCCCGAATTTGCCTATCGCTGCAGCGACGAGCAGCGCAGCGGCGCCGTCCGGCGGCACCCGGTCGTGATCGTCGGCGCCGGCCCGGTGGGGCTGACGATGGCGCTCGACTGTGCCGCGCGCGGCATTGCGGCGGTCGTGCTCGACGACAGCAACACGGTCAGCATCGGCTCGCGCGCGGTGTGCTACGCCAAGCGCCCGCTCGAGATCTGGGACCGGCTCGGCGCCGGCGAGGCGATGGTCGGGAAGGGGGTGAGCTGGAAGGTCGGCAAGGTCTTCTTCAAGGACGACCTGGTCTACGGCTTCGACCTGCTGCCCGAGGCCGCGCACAAGATGCCGGCGATGATCAACCTGCAGCAGTACTACCTCGAGGAGGTCCTGGTCGCGGCGTGCGACAGGAGCCCGCTCGTCGACCTGCGCTGGAAGCACAAGCTGATCGGTCTGGCGCAGGGTGACGACCATGCGACGCTGACGATCGAGACGCCCGACGGCGTGTTCGCGATGGAAGCGCAGTGGGTCATCGCCTGCGACGGCGCGAACAGCGACACGCGCAAGATGGTCGGCGCGGAATTCACCGGCCAGTTCTTCCAGGACCGCTTCCTGATCGCCGACGTCGTGATGAAGGCGCAGTTCCCGACCGAGCGCTGGTTCTGGTTCGACCCGCCGTTCCACCGCAACCAGAGCGTGCTGCTGCACAAGCAGTGCGACGACGTCTGGCGCATCGACTTCCAGCTCGGCTGGGGCGCCGACCCCGCCGAGGAGAAGAAGCCCGAGAACGTGATCCCGCGCATCCAGGCGATGCTCGGCAGGGACGTCGAGTTCGAGCTCGAGTGGGTGTCGGTCTACCAGTTCGCCTGCCGGCGGATCGACGACTTCCGCCACGGCCGCGTGATCTTCGCCGGCGATTCGGCGCACCAGGTCTCGCCCTTCGGCGCGCGCGGTGCGAACACCGGCGTGCAGGACGCGGACAACCTCGCCTGGAAGCTCGCGCTCGTGCTCGCCGGCGCGGCGCCCGAGGCGCTGATCGACAGCTATCACGCCGAGCGCGCCTTCGCCGCCGACGACAACCTGCTGAACTCGACGCGTTCGACCGACTTCATCACGCCGAAGAGCCGCACCAGCCGCCTGCTGCGCGACGCGGTGCTCGAACTCGCCGAGGACGAACCGTTCGCGCGCGGGCTGGTCAACAGCGGCCGGCTGTCGACGCCGACGCCGTACCTGCAGTCGCCGCTGAACACGCCGGACGAATCACCGTTCGCCGGCCGGATGAAGCCGGGCACGAACTGCGCGGATGCGCCGGTCGAGGTCGGCGGCAAGCGCGGCTGGCTGCTGAACCAGCTCGGCGACGGCTTCGTGCTGCTCGCGTTCGGCGAAGCGGAGCCGGTGAGCGCCGGCAGCGTCCGGGCGCGCGTGCTGCGCGTCGGGTCCGACATCGTCGACGTCGACGGTGTGCTCGCCGAACGCTACGACGCGCAGCCGGGCACGGTCTACCTGATCCGCCCCGACCAGCACGTCGCCGCGCGCTGGCGGGTCTTCGACCGCGCGAAAGCCGAGGCCGCGCTGCGCCGCTGCCTGGCGCTGGCCTGACGAGGAGACCGACGATGGCCCTGAACACCACCCCGAACATCGCCGACGGTGATGGCTTCTACGAAGAACTGGTCGCGGCGCAGCGCGACCTGACGGACGAGCAGGCCGAGCGGCTGCTCGCCAAGCTCGTGCTGCTCCTGGCCAACCACATCGGCGACCGCGCGGTGTTGAGCGAGGCGATCGCGCTCGCGCGTGCGAACACCCTGCGCCGCGCGCCGCAGCCGGCTGCGAACTGAGACGCCTTCAAACGCACATTGCGGAGGTTCGCTGGCGGCCCGGAGCCGCCCTTCGTCGTCGTGGCGAAAGCGGCCACTGCGGCGCTTCAACGCGGCGCACGGGGCCGCCGACGGGGTGGCCGACTCCGCTCAGCCCAATTCTTATTCGCTCCGTCGGCCACCCCGTCGTCGGCCCGGTCAGTGATGCGCCCACGCCGCTCCCGTTCGTCCGGGCGAAGCGTCTTGTCGGTGATGTCGGAGCGCGCAGCCGGTGCCGGCAAAGCCGATGAGGGGGTGGCCGACGGAGTGAATGAGAATTTGGCTGAACGGAGTCGGCCACCCCCTCGTCGGCTTTGCCTCTCGGTTGCAGTAACAGCGAAACGCGAACAGCAGACCTTCCGAACAGCAGCAAAGGGCCGGGAGCGAACTCGGCTTTTCCCGACGAACGGATCCGACACGAACCGGCAACGGCACCGGACCCGGTGCATGGGTTGCGACGGTCCGGATTCCGAGCCCTTTCGTCCTGCACGCAGGCTATGCTCGCGCGCCCCGCATGGACCTGTTCGACCACCCGATCTCGTACCACGGCCTGGCCGTCGCCCTCGGCCTGCTGGTCTACGTCGTCACCGCGCACCTGCTCGAGCAGCGCCGCCACCCGACCGCGGCGATCGCCTGGGTACTGTTCATCGTGCTGCTGCCCTACGTCGCGTTGCCGATGTTCCTCGCGTTCGGCTCGCGCAAGCTCGCTCGGCCCGCGCGCGGGCAGCGCATGCCGGCGGCCAGCGGCACCGGCCCCTGGGCGCTGCAGACCATCCACGCGCTCGGCCAGCCGGCGCCGGCGCCGTATCGGGCGCTGCACGTCCATGCCGACGGCAGCGAGGCGCTGGCCGCGCTGTGGCGCACGCTCGATGCCGCCCGGCAGTCGATCGACGTCTGCACCTTCATCCTCGGCCCGGACAGCGTCGGCCATGCGGTGATCGACCGCCTGGCCGACAAGGCCCGTGCCGGCGTGCGCGTGCGCCTGCTCCTCGATGGCATGGGCAGCCTGATGGGCGGCCGGCCGAAGCTCGACGCGCTGAAGGCGGCCGGCGCGCAGGTGGCGCTGTTCGTGCCGCCGCTGCACTCGCCGCTGAAGGGCCGCACGAACCTGCGCAACCACCGCAAGACGATCGTCGTCGATGCCGCGTGCGAGCAGCCGGGGTTGTGGAGCGGCGGGCGCAACCTCGCGGCCGAGTACTTCGAGGGCGAGCCCGGAAAGGCCGCCTGGCACGACCTGAGCTACGACCTCGCCGGGCCGCTGGTGCTGCAGGCCGCCGCGCTGTTCGAACGCGACTGGGCCTTCGCCAACACCGAGCGCCAGGCGCCGCCGCCGCTGCCGGAGCCGCCTTCAGGCATCGGGCCGGACGGGGCGGTGCACGGCGCCCAGCTCGTCGCTTCGGGCCCGGACCAGGTCGACGACACCGTCTACGCGCTGCTGCTCACCGCTGCGTACCAGGCGCGGCGGCGGATCGCGCTGGTCACGCCGTACTTCGTGTCGGACGCCGCGCTGCTGCTGGCGCTGCAGCTCGCGGCGCGGCGCGGCGTGACCGTCGACCTGCTGCTGCCGGCAAAGTCGAACCATCGCCTGTCGGACATCGCGCGCGGCCGCGCGCTGCGTGCGCTCGACCAGGCCGGCGCGCGGATCTGGCTCGCGCCGCAGATGCTGCATGCGAAGCTCGCCGTCATCGACGACCAGCTCGCGCTCGCCGGCTCGGCCAACCTCGACAGCCGCAGCCTGTTCCTGAACTACGAGCTGATGATGGCCTTCCACGACGCCGGCGATGTCGGCCGCTTCGGTGACTGGTTCGACCGCGAGTGCCGCAGCGCCCAGCGGCTGCACGCGCGGCCGCCCGGCTTCGTGCGCGACCTGGCCGAGGGCATGGTGCTGTGGGTCGGGTTCCAGCTCTGACGGCCCGCGGCGCGGGGTCGCGGCCCGAGGTCTGCGTCCCGGTGGCGGCGCCGCTTTCGTCCACGCGGGCCACT
>JAFLDG010000257.1 GCA_017302495.1 Burkholderiales bacterium | reverse complement strand
CGGGCCGCACCGGCGGCGGCCGCAGCGCGCCGGCCAGCGTCGGAAAGATCAGCACCGACAGCAGCGCCGCCCCGACCAGCGCCGCCGCCACGTGCGGGCCGATCGCCCGGGTGTGCACGCCGATGTCGCTGATCACCACCACCAGCGACAGCGAGGCCACCGACGAGTACAGCGCGAAGGGCAGGCGTTCGGGCGGCGCCAGGTGCCGGCCGTAGAGCAGCACCGGCAGCCCGCGCGCCAGCAGCAGCACCAGCAGGAAGGCCGGCACCAGCAGCGCGGTGGTCAGGCTGGCGGTGATCGCCGTCAGGTGGAACTTGATGCCGGTGCCGACGAAGAAGAAGGGCACGAACCAGCCGAAGACCACGGCGTCGATCTTGTGCCGCAGCGGCTTGCCTTCGGCGCCGCGGGTGGCCGCGCGCACCACCATGCCGGCGGCGAAGGCGCCGAGGATGTTCTCGAAGCCGAACTCCTCGGTGAGCACGAAATAGCCGGCCAGGATCAGCAGCGCCACCCGCACCGGCAGCTGGGTGCTGGCGTGCATCGTGCGGCCGATCAGCGCCGTCACCAGCGGCGGCTTGCGCCCCATGCCCAGCGCCACCATCATCGCCACCAGCACCAGGAACAGCAGCAGGAAACCGAACTCCTGCCAGGTGCTGTACTCCTGCGACAGCAGCAGCGACATCGCGACGATCGGGCCGACCTCGCCCACCGTGCCGGCGGCGACGAAGAGCCGGCCGAAATCGGTGTCCAACTGACCCGAGTCGCGCAGCGCCGGCAGCATCACGCCGAGCGCGGTGGTGCACAGCGCCAGCGTCAGCATCAGCGGCGAGCGCGCCAGCGGCGTCGCGTACAGCAGCGCCGCGCAGGCCGCCGCGATCAGCAGCGACAGGCCCCAGCCGCGCAGCGCGAGCAGCAGCGGCAACCCGCGGATGTGGCGCAGGTTCAGCTCCATGCCCGCCATGAACAGCGTCGCCGCCATGCCGAAGGCGTACATGTCGGCGGTGAAGCCGCCGAAGCTCACCAGCCCGGACACGTGCGGCCCGAGCAGCATGCCGAGCAGCACCTCGAACACCACCACCGGCACGCGCAGCGGCAGCGGCAGCTCCGCCAGCAGCGGCGCCACCACGGCCGCCGCCATGATCCAGAACACCGGGTGCAGATCGTTCATCCCAGGGTGCGCCGCCGTCGGGCCGCGATTGTCGCCGCGCGCCGGGGCATTTCCGCGCGCCGCACCCGCGCCGGCGCGGCTGTGCAGAATGACCGGGCCGCCGAACCTTGGACCGCCGCAGGAGGACCCGATGGCCAAGACCGCCCACCCCTTCGCCGCCACCCGCCGGACCTTCGCCGCCCCGTCCGGCCGGCGCGGTGCGCTGTACGCGCTGCCCGCGCTGGCAAAGACCTGGCCGAACGTGAACCGCCTGCCGGTGTCGATCCGGATCGTGCTCGAGGCGGTGCTGCGCCAATGCGACGGCGTCAAGGTCACGCCCGAGCACGTCGCGCAGCTCGCCGCCTGGCAGCCGAACGCCGAGCGGGTCGACGAGATCCCGTTCGTCGTCGCGCGCGTGGTGCTGCAGGACTTCACCGGCGTGCCGCTGCTCGCCGACCTGGCCGCGATGCGCAACGTCGCCGCCGCGATGGGCCGCAACCCGAAGGCGATCGAGCCGCTGGTGCCGGTCGACCTGGTCGTCGACCACTCGGTGATGGTCGACCACTACGGCAGCAAGCGCGCGCTCGATCTGAACATGAAGCTCGAGTTCCAGCGCAACCGCGAGCGCTACCAGTTCATGAAGTGGGGCATGCAGGCCTTCGAAACCTTCGGCGTCGTGCCGCCCGGCTTCGGCATCGTGCACCAGGTCAACCTCGAATACCTGGCGCGCGGCGTGCACCGCTCGGCCGACGGCACCTGCTACCCCGACACGCTGGTCGGCACCGACAGCCACACGACGATGATCAACGGCATCGGCGTCGTCGGCTGGGGCGTCGGCGGCATCGAGGCCGAGGCCGCGATGCTCGGCCAGCCGGTGTACTTCCTGACGCCGGACGTCGTCGGCTTCGAGCTGACCGGGCGGCTGCGCGAAGGCGTGACCGCGACCGACCTGGTGCTCACCGTCACCGAGATCCTGCGCCGGCACAAGGTGGTCGGCAAGTTCGTCGAGTTCTTCGGCGAAGGCACGAAGACGCTCGCGCTGCCCGATCGCGCGACGATCGCGAACATGGCGCCCGAATACGGCGCGACGATGGGCTTCTTCCCGGTCGACGAGCGCACGGTCGAGTACTTCCGCGGCACCGGCCGGACGAAGGCCGAGGTCGAGGACTTCGAGGCCTACTTCCGCGCGCAGCGGCTGTTCGGCGTGCCGGCCCGCGGCGAGATCGACTATTCGAGCGTCGTCACGCTCGACCTCGCGACCGTCGCGCCGAGCCTGGCCGGGCCGAAGCGGCCGCAGGACCGGATCGAGATCGGGAACCTGAAGTCACGCTTTGCCGAGCTGTTCAGTGCGCCGATGAGCGCGGGCGGCTTCAACCAGCCGGCGGAGGCGCTGCCGAAGCGGTTCGCCGCGCCGCGCACGGCCGGCGGTACCGCCGGCAGCGAGCCCGAGGTGAGCCCCGGCGCGCCGCGCGACGTGGTCGAGATGGTCGCGAACAAGACCACGCTCGCCGCCGCGCACCCCAGCGCACCGGCCGCCGCCGACGCGCTGCAGATCGGCCACGGCGACGTGCTGATCGCCGCGATCACCAGTTGCACCAACACCAGCAACCCGGGCGTGCTGCTCGCCGCCGGGCTGCTGGCGAAGAAGGCGGTCGCCGCCGGGTTGAAGGTCGCGCCGCACATCAAGACCTCGCTCGCACCGGGCTCGCGCATCGTCACCGAGTATCTCGAGAAGGCCGGCCTGCTGCCGTACCTCGAGAAGCTCGGCTTCGCCGTCGCCGCCTACGGCTGCACCACCTGCATCGGCAACGCCGGCGACCTCGCGCCCGAGCTGAACGAGGTCATCGCGCAGCACGACCTCGTCTGCGCCGCGGTGCTGTCGGGCAACCGCAACTTCGAGGCCCGGATCCACCCGAACCTGAAGGCGAACTTCCTCGCCAGCCCGCCGCTGGTGGTGGCCTACGCGATCGCCGGCACGGTGACGAAGGACCTGATGACCGAGCCGGTCGGCACCGGCAAGGGCGGCCGGCCGGTGTACCTCGGCGACATCTGGCCGACCAGCGACGAGGTCTACGCGCTGATGAAGCTGGCGATGGACCCGAAGGCCTTCAAGGCCAACTACGCGAAGGTCAAGGCCGAGCCCGGCCGGCTGTGGCAGGGCATCGAGGGCGCGAAGGGCCAGGTCTACGACTGGCCGCCGAGCACCTACATCGCGCGGCCGCCGTTCTTCGACGGCTTCACGATGACGCCGCCGCCGCTGCGCTCCGGCGTGCAGGGCGCGCGCATCATGGCCCTCTTCGGCGACAGCATCACCACCGACCACATCAGCCCGGCGGGCAGCTTCAAGGAGACCTCGCCCGCCGGCCGCTGGCTGCTCGAGCAGGGGGTGCCGCCGGCCGACTTCAACAGCTACGGCGCGCGCCGCGGCAACCACGAGGTGATGATGCGCGGCACCTTCGCCAACGTGCGCATCAAGAACCTGCTGCTGCCGCCCCGGGCCGACGGCGCGCGCGAGGAAGGCGGCTTCACGCGGCACCAGCCTTCCGGCGACAGGCTGCCGATCTACGACGCCGCGATGCGCTACATCGCCGACGGCGTACCGACCGTGATCTTCGCCGGCGAGGAATACGGCACCGGCTCGAGCCGCGACTGGGCGGCCAAGGGCACGATGCTGCTCGGCATCCGGGCGGTGGTCGCGAAGAGCTTCGAGCGCATCCACCGCAGCAACCTGGTCGGCATGGGCGTGCTGCCGCTGCAGTTCAGGCCCGGCGACTCGTGGGAGCGTCTCGGCCTGAAGGGCGACGAGACCATCGACGTGCGCCTCGACCCCGATCCGAAGCCGCAGAGCGACGCGACCCTGGTCATCGCCGCGGCCGACGGCTCGCGCCGCGAGCTGACGGTGAAGCTGCGCATCGACACCCCGATCGAGGTCGACTACTACCGGCACGGCGGCATCCTGCCCTACGTGCTGCGGCAGCTGCTCGCCGGCTGAGCGGCGGGCCGCCCGGGTCGTCGGCGCGATCGATCCGCATCCGCCGGCCCCGGCCCGCGCCGGCGGCAACCGCCGCGCCCGCGGCTCAGGCCGGTGCCAGGCGCAGCACCCGGCGCACCTTGGCCAGCGTGGCCTCGCGCTGCAGCGGCTTGACCAGGAAGTCGCAGGCGCCCGCCTTCAGGCTGTCGACCACCAGCTGCTTCTCGCTGTGGCCGGTGATCATCACGATCGGGATCGCGGCCAGCGCCTCCACCGCCTTGATGCGCCGCGTGACCTCGACGCCGTCGATGTCGGGCAGATCGATGTCCATCAGGATCAGGTCGGGCCGCCGCTTGCGCAGCAGCCCCAGCGCCTCGGTGCCCGAACGCGCGAACACCAGCTCCGCCCCCTGCGGCGCCAGCAGCTGGCCCAGCACCCGCTGCTGGAACTCGTCGTCGTCGACGATCAGCAGCAGCGGCTTCAGCTGCTCCGCCCAGGTGCCGAGCGCGCGCGCCGACTCGAGCTGCGGCGCCAGCTCCTGGCGGAAGGCCCCGAGCCAGTCCCGCACCGGCGCCACCGCGTGGCTGGCCGCCTGCAGCGTCGGCTCGATCTGCTCCCGTTTCAGCCGGGTCACCTCGCGCTCGAGCCCCTGGACGTCGCGCCGGTCGATCACGTCGCGCAGCTCGCCGTCGACGAGGCGGCGCGAGAAGCCGTCGAGCGCCGCACCGATGTCCAGGCTGGCCGCGTGCAGCGAGCGCGTCGCGTCCTCGACGTGGCGCTCGCCGCGCGACGCGACCTGCGCGAGCTGGGCCTCGAGTTCGGCGATGCGCCGTGCCTGGGCCGCCAGCTCCGCCGTGGCGGCCTGGGGGCCGTGCGCGCCGGCCAGCTGCCGCAGCGCATGGAAGATCGTCATCGGCAGCCGCGGCGCGTCGTGCGTCATCGGCCAGAACAGGATGTAGTCGTCGAAGTACTCGCGCTTGCACAGCTCGTAGACGCGCCGCACGTCGTCCTTGTTGCACAGGATCACGGTGCGGTGCGGCGTCGCGTGCACCAGCGTGCTCAGGCGGTACAGGCCCAGGTAGTAGCGCTCGGCCTTCTCCAGCGTGTTGAACGCGAGCACCAGGACCTGCGGCTTCACGCGCTCGAAGTCGGCGGCCGCCGAGTCGGCCAGCGTCGAGACGTCGACCCGGTCGAACTCGACCGCGAGCAGCTTGCGCACCAGTTCGGCATCGGTGGCCACGTCGGTGGCCACCAGGATGCGCACCTCGGCGCTGCTCAGGCCCGGGCGGGCCGGGCCGTTGGCCCTTGCGCGTTCCACCTTGCGATCCAGTCGGGCAGTTCGGCCGCCGGCATCGGCCGCGCGATCAGGAAGCCCTGCGCGAGGTCGCAGCCCAGCGCGCGCAGCCGCTCCAGGTCGGCCGCCCGCTCCACGCCCTCGCCGACGGTGCGCATGCCCAGCTGGTGCGCCATCGCGATGTTGGCCTCGACCATCGCCTGCAGCGCGGTGCTCTCGGCCAGGCCGCGGACGAAGTCGCGGTCGATCTTCAGCTCGTCGAAGGGCACGTCGCGCAGCAGCGACAGCGTCGAATAGCCGGTGCCGTAGTCGTCGATCGCCAACCCGATGCGCTTCAGCCGCAGCCGCGTCACGATGTCGAGCAGCGCCACCCGGTCCCGGCTGAGCTGGGTCTCGGTGATCTCCAGCAGCAGCCCGCCGTTGCTCAGGCCCGCGGCGCCGACCTCGCGCTCGACCTCGTCGGGAAAGTCCAGCTCGACCAGGTCGCGCATCGACACGTTGACCGACAGCCGCACGCCGAGCCCGGCCGCATGCCAGCCGGCCGCGTCGCGCAGCCCGGCGCCGAGCACCGCCCGGGTCAGCGC
>JAFLDG010000256.1 GCA_017302495.1 Burkholderiales bacterium | reverse complement strand
CGATGCCGCGGCCGCTCCGGCCCCGGGCGCGCCGGCCGCCGAGGCGCCGAGCGCGACGGTGACGCCGCCGGCGCCGCCCGGCAGCGGATCGATGTTCGACAAGGCCTGGGCCTTCGAGCCGTCCAGCGCGCGCTACGACATCTCGCTGTACGCGCCGAACTACTTCCTGTTCGGCCGCTACACCACCGACCTGAACACCGCGCCCTTCGACCCGCTGGTCAACGGTGGTCTGCTCGAGCCCGGCACCGAACTCGACGCCACCGAGGCCGCGTTCCAGCTGAGCTTCAAGTTCCGGCTGTGGACCACCGACGACCGGCGCTGGGGCGCCTGGGTGGCCTACACCCAGCAGAGCCAGTGGCAGCTGTACAACGACTCGGGCAACGCCTCGCGGCCGTTCCGCGAGACCAACTACATGCCCGAGTTGATCCTGAGCTGGAAGCCGCAGATGCAGTGGGGCGAGACGCGCTGGAACCTGTTCAGCTTCGCCTTCAACCACCAGTCGAACGGCCGCTCGGACCAGCTCTCGCGCAGCTGGAACCGGCTGATCGCGGGCTTCGGCGTCGAGCACGGCAACCTCGGCGTGCTCGGCCGCCTGTGGTGGCGCATCCCCGAGTCCGACGACTCGGACGACAACCCGACGATCTCCGACTACTACGGCTGGGGCGACCTGTCGGCGATCTACAAGTGGCGCGACATGAGCTTCGCCGCGACGCTGCGCGGCAACCCGGGTACCGGCAAGGGCGCGGGCCAGCTCAGCTGGACCAGCGCGCCGCTGCTCGGGCCGCTGCGCGGCTACGTCAAACTGTTCAGCGGCTACGGCGAGACGCTGATCGACTACAACTGGAACCAGTCGACGATCGGCATCGGTCTGACGCTGAACGACTGGCTGTGAGTGCGTCCGGCCGCTCCAAGGCGCTCACACCGGAGCACGCCGGCGCGGAGCTGGCCCGGTGGGCGCGATGACCAGGAAAGCCGTTCCGAAGAAGCAGGGCGGGTCGACGCGCAAAGCGCGTGCCGGCGCGGCTGCGCCGACATCGGCCCCGGTGCCGAGCGAGGCCTTCGCGCCGCCGATCAAGGTGGCCTACCTCGAGAAACCCGCCCACCTGCGCACGCGACGCGAGCGCCAGGAGGCCGGGCGCGCGCTGCGCGTGCACTGCCCGCGCGAGGCGCAGTCGGCCTACGCGCCGGCGGCCGAGCGCCGCGACCCGGTGCAGCAGCTGATCGATTCCAGCGCCGGGCGCATCGAGCACCTGGTGCCGATCCGCTACGGCCGCATGGCGCGCTCGCCCTTCGCCTTCTTTCGCGGTGCCGCCGCGCTGATGGCGACCGACCTCGCGCCGGCCCGGACCACCGGCCAGATCGTGCAGGCCTGCGGTGACTGCCACCTGCTGAACTTCGGCGCCTTCGCCACGCCGGAGCGGCGCATCATCGCCGACCTCAACGACTTCGACGAAACCCATCCCGCGCCCTGGGAATGGGACCTGAAGCGGCTGGCGGCCAGCTACGCCATCGCCAGCCGCCACAACGGCCATTCGCGCGGCGACGCCCGCAGCGCGGTGCGCGCCGCGGTGCTCGGTTATGCCGACAAGATGAGCGAGCTGGCGAGGCTGCCGACGCTGCAGGCCTGGTACGAATCGGTCGACATCGACGAGGCGATCGGCGCTTTCAGCGATGAGGACACGCAGCGCCGCGCGCAGCAGGTGCGCAAGAAGGCCGAGGCGCGCGGCGCCGATGTCGAGTTCGTCAAGCTCGCCTGCACCGCCGGCAGCGCGCCGCGCATCCGCGACACGCCGCCGCTGATCTTCCACCCCGAGGTCTGGCGCGAGCCGGGCTTCGACGAGCAGGTGCGCGCCAACCTGGAGGCGTACCGCGACTCGCTGCCGCCCGAGCGGCGCGTGCTGCTCGACCGCTACGAGCTGGCCGACGTGGCGATGAAGGTGGTGGGCGTGGGCAGCGTCGGCACCACCTGCGCCGTGGCGATGTTGTTCGCCGCCGAGGACGACCCGCTGTTCCTGCAGATCAAGCAGGCGCGCCCGTCGGTGCTGGCGCCGCATGTCCACGTCAACGCCTTCGGCACCGAGGGCGCGCGGGTGGTCTTCGGCCAGCGGCTGATGCAGGCCTCGTCCGACCTGTTCCTCGGCCACCTGGTGTCGGCCCAGGGCAGGCACCTGTACGTGCGCCAGTTGCGCGACGTCAAGATCAAGCCGCAGGTCGAGCTGTACAGCCCGCGCAGCATGCGCGACTACGCCCGCATGACCGGCTGGATCCTGGCACGGGCGCACGCGCGCTCGGGCGACCCGGCGCTGCTCGCCGGCTACATCGGCGGCGGCCAGACGCTGGCCGATGCGTTGGCCGACTTCGCGATGGCCTACGAGCGGCAGAACGCGGCCGACCATGCCGCGCTGCTGGAGGCGCTGCGCGACGGCCGGATCGAAGCCGACTTCGAGGACGGCTGACGGCCATGATCCAGTCGGCGCTGCGCGGCAGCCGTCATCTCGTCCTGGCCGCGGTCTTCGGGGCCGTCGCGGCCGCCTTCGCGCATTTCGTCGTCGCCGTCGGGCCCTGGCGTCGCGGCGGCGGCCGACGGCGATTGAAGCCCTTCGGCTCCTGCGCGCCCTGAGCCTGCCGGGCGCGCCGAACCCGGCTTCCGGTGCGCCTCTATCGCGCCGGGCGCGCCGAGGCCGGCGGCTTGGACGCCCGGCCGCCGGCCGTCGGGGCGACGACCTTGGCGCCGATGTCCGTCAGCAGGCGCTGGAACTCGGGCGATTCGGCAATGACCTGGCCGGCCGCCGCGCGCAGCCGGTCGACGGCATCGTCGGTGAGCACGAAGGTCGTGGGCTGCCGGTTCAGGTACTCGCGCTCGGCCGGGTCCTTCACCGCCGCGAAGGACACGTCGATGGCGAAGATCTCGGCGTCGGGCGTTCGCAGCGCCGCCGCCACCGCCGGATCCTTGTTCGCCGCCATCGCCGCCGAGTGGCGCACCTTGCGCATCGTCTTCCAGCGCGCCGCGGTGTCGCGCAGCAGTTCCACCGCCTCGAAGGAGAAGGCGTCGATCGGCGTGCCGGTGGCCTTGAGCAGCACCTGCACCGAGCCGGGCGGGCTCTCGGACCGGTCCCAGTCGGTCGGCGGCGAGGACACCGAGTTGACGATGAAGACGATGACCCGGCGTTTGCCGTCCAGCGGCGAGGGCCGCCCGGCGTCGTTCAGCGCCTCGCTGATCTCCAGCGTGTCGAGCACGCCGCGCATGCCGACGTTGTCCGAGACGCCGCCGTCCACCAGGTGCAGGAAGGGCCGCCGCGTGCTGTCGCGGAAGTCTTCCTCCGCGCGCAGCGTCCGCACCGCGCGCGCCGCGGGCCGCGGCGGCTCCCCGGCGTCGAGGAAGGGCTTCAACAGCGGCGACGGCTCGGTGCCGCATCGGCCGCCGTGGTTGTCGAGGGTCACCGGCGACAGCACCACCGGCACGGCCGACGAAGCCGCGGCCGCGCGCGACAGCGGCACGGCGCCCAGGTCCGAGCAGATGACGTCGAACTGGCGCTGGGTGAAGGTGAAGCGCGCGCCGGTGGACAAGGCCGTGGCCGAGGCGACGATCAGCGGCCCGCTGCCGCGCTGCAGGTCGGCGAAGGTCGCGTTGTCGAACAGGATCTCGTCGTACAGCTGCGCCGCCACCTCGGAACGCCCGGTCGCCACGCCGCCGAGCGTGCCCCAGTGCGCCGGGTTGAAGACGCGCGAGACGATCTCGCCCTGCACGTCGCGCTTCAGGAAGCGCTGCTCGTAGTCGTCGAACAGCTGGTCGCCGTACAGGCCGTAGGCCAGCGCGGTGAAGCTGCCGCCCGACACGCCGGTGATCACGTCCACGACATCGAGCATGCGGATCGTCTTGCCCTGCGCCGTGACCATCTCGGTGCGGCGCAGGTATTCCAGCACGCCGTACGAGAACGCGGCGGCACGCGTGCCGCCGCCGGAGAAGGCCAGGATGATCAGGTTCTCGCGCTGGTCGGCCTTGGCGACTCGCGTCTCGAAGCGGTAGCCGGCGTTCGGGTCGGCCTGGGCGATCGGCGGGTTCACGGGCCGGCTGGCGCAGCCGGCCAGCGTCAGCAGCGCCGCGCCGGCCATGAGCGTTAGAGTCCGCAGACGTGTCATTGCTTCACTCTCGATCGGATCGAAACGATTCTAGGGGCCGCACCTTCGTCTGGCCTGCCGTGGCGGGGCTCGTGGCCGCGCTGCTGGCGGTCCTGGTCGCGGCCTTCGCCGCCGGCGCCGTGCTCGATCTGTCGCGCTGGCGCGATGCGGTCGCGCAGCACGCGTCGGCGGCAGTCGGGCGGCCGGTGCTGCTGCAGGGTGCGCTGCAGCTGAAGCTCGGCCGCGAGCTGGTGCTGCGCATCGGCGATGTGCGGCTGCCGAGTCCGCCCGGCTTCGATGCACCGTCGTTGCTCAGCGTCGCCGAAGCCACGTTGCGCATCGATCTGCTCGACGCCCTGCGCGGCCGGGCGCGGCTGCGCGGCATCGAGGCCCGCGACATCGGGCTGTGGCTCGAGCGCGCGGCCGACGGTCGTGCGAACTGGAGCGCAGCGCCGACGCGCGAACCGGACGGCGCGCCGACCGCGATCGACCTCGGGCCGATCGGGCTGCGGCGCGTGGCGATTCACGTGAAGGACGTGCCTTCGGGCACGCACCGCCGCTTCGAGCTGGATTCGCTGCACGGCCACGCCGCGCCGGACAAAGCGCTGCGCCTGGCCTTGCGCGGCTGGGGCGACGACGGCTCGCCGTACCGGCTGCAGGTCGAGGGCGGCACGCTGCGGCAGTTGCTGGACGGTGCTGGGGCCTGGCTCTTCAAGCTGGACTTTCACGCGGCGCAGGTGTGGCTGCAGGCCGGCGGCGCCTGGCATGCAAGCCGGGGCGAGGCCCGCTTCGAGGTCGACGCCCAGGCCGACGACCTGGCGCAGGCCGGCCGGCCTTGGGGGCTGGCGCTGCCGGCAGCCGTGGCCGCTTCCCTGCGTGGCGGTGTCGTGGCCACCGCGCAGGCCGTGGACCTGGATGTCGCCGAGGGTCGCCTCGCCGGCGCCACGATTGCCGGCGGCCTGCGGCTCGACCTGGCGGGCGCACGGCCGCGGCTGCACGGCCACCTGCACGTCGACGAGTTCGACCTGCGGCCGTGGTTCGCCGCCGATGCGGCGCCGCCGTCGGCCGACTTGGACGAGCTGCTGCGGCAGCCGGTGCCGCGCTTCGATGGGCTGCCGCTGGACGTGGCGCTTGGCCTTCAGGTGCAACGCTGGGCCGGCCTGCCCGCCGAGCTGCGCGATCTGAGCCTAGAGCTGCAGGCCGATCCGCGCCGCCTGCGCGTGCCGCTGCGCGCCACGCTGGCCGGTGCGGCGCTGTCCGGCCGGCTGGAGCTCGACACGTCGGCAGCGGCCCCGCGACTGGCGCTGCAGCTGGCGGCGGTCGACCTCGAGATCGGCGGCACGGCCGCCGGCCGGGCGGACGGCTCCGGCCTCGACGGCCGGCTCGGGCGCGCCGAGCTGCGTCTGGACGGGCGCGGCGACACCTGGGGCGCGCTGGTGCAGGACCTCGAGCTGGCGCTGGTCGGCTCCGGGCTGCGGCTGCAACAGGGCAGCGCTGGCGCCGCACGGCCGGTCGTCGTCGCGCTCGACCGCGTGGCGCTGGCCGCTGGGCGCGGCGAGGCGCTGCGCGGCAGCGCCAGCGGGACGTTGGACGGCGAGCGCGCCGGACTCGCCCTGCGCGGCGCAACCTTGCGCGACCTGCTGCGCGACCGGGCGCTGCCGCTCGAAGCCGAGCTGACGACGGCGCCGGCGACGCTGCGCATCGCCACCGTGATCGCACCCGGGGCCACACGCGACCTCGACCTGACGTTCGCGCTGCAAGCGCGCCGTGCCGGCGACCTGGCGCGCTGGCTGCCGGTGTCGCCGCAGAGCGATCTGCCGCTGGCCTTGCGGGCGCGCTGGCGCTCGGGCGACGACGCCAAAGAGCCCGCCGACGACGTTGATCAACATGATCAGGATGCCGGCCACGGCGTCGCCGCGAA
>JAFLDG010000255.1 GCA_017302495.1 Burkholderiales bacterium | reverse complement strand
GGCGAGCTGGCGCAGCGTGCCGGCATGCTCGGCACCGAGGCTGCCGACCAGCGTCCACACCGGCGACTCGCCGCTGCGCATCAGCACCCACGGCTTGCGGCCGGGGCCTTCGGTCGTCACGGGTCCGGCGCGCGCCGGGGCGGCCTCGACCAACCCGCCCGGCAGCCGCGCGCCCTTGATCGGCGCGATGACCTCGTAGTGCCCGGCCGCGGCCGCCGGCCGGGCCAGCACCACCTGCTGCGCCTGCACCATCTGCTGCACCAGCGACGGCTGGCCCCAGCCGAGGCACAACGGACAGGCGCTCGCGACCGCGCCCACTGCGGCGAGCAGCGCCGCAGCGAGCCGGCGGAAGGCGCGGCCGCCGGGCACGTCGATCAGGCTCACCTCCGGCCCGTCCGGTCGGCGCTCACCGCTAGCGCACGCTCTTCTCGGTGAACCAGCTCTTCACCGCGGCTTCGACCTTGCCTGCCGCCTGCTCGGCCATCTCCTTGGCCATGCGGCGCCGCAGGTTCTCGCGCAGCGTCTCGAACTTCTGCTGCTGCTCGGCATTCAGCAGCGGCCTGATCTTCTCGTCGATCGCGACGCCGGTCTCGCGCAGCTTCTCGAGCTTCTGCAGGGCGCTGAGCTTGGTGTCCTTCTTCAGCGCTCCCAGGGCCGTGACCTCTTCCTTCAGGAACGGCAGGATCTGCTGCCGCTGCGTTTCGGTCAGCTTGAGTTCCAGCGAGAACTGGTTGGCCAGCGAGATCAGCGGGTTCAGCGCGATCTGCGGCGGCGCAATGATCTCGTAGTTGGCGTAGCCGAACTCGTTGCCGCGCGCGGCATAGGTCGTGTTGCCGAGCTTGTAGAAGGTCATCGAATACGGCTCCTGCGCAACCCAGGTGACCAGCTTGCCGCCCTGGATCCGGTAGCGGTGGGTGAATGCCTCGTAGCCGTCCTGCGCCCGCTTGCCCAGGTCGCTCGGGTGGGTCGCGTTGAAGCCGACGCGGAACACCACCGTGTCGCCTTCGGCGGTGAAGTTCTGGCTGAACTGCTCGCCGGTGACCTTGTTCTGCATCCAGTGGGCCTTGCCGACCAGCAGCGCCTTCAGCTGCGCGTCGTTCAGTGCGGTGGCGCCGCGCGCTTTCAGCGCCTCGACGGTCAGGCCCGGGGCGTCGGCCTGGCGCGCCTCGGCCGACGGCGCGTACCAGATCGGCGACGACCAGGCGCGTTCCTGGCCGGTCAGCGGCACGATGTCCGGCGGCGGCAGGCCCGACTTCAGCGCCTGGATCAGCGTCCAGCGCGGCGTCGGTACCTCCAGCACGCGGGCGTAGTAGAAGGCATGCTGGCTGGCGTCGAAGTCGGGGTCGGTCCAGACCGTCTTCAGCTCGGCCGCGCCGTGGCTGTTGCTGTAGCTGGCGGTGCTGAGGTCGACGGTGTTCTGGATCGCCGGCACGTGGCCGCTCCACTTGTCGGGTTTGCGCTCGCCGGCCCAGACCACGTCGTAGACCTTCTCGAAGCTCTGGCCGTGCTGCGTCCAGCCCTTGATGACCTGGATCCGGTCGAGGCTGCCGGACGTGGGATCCTTCACCGCCCAGACGACGAAGCTCGGCGCGGTGCCTTTGGCGCCGGACGGCATCGGCGGCAGGTCGGCACCCATCGGCACGCCGCCGGCGTAGGACTGCTTGACCCAGTCGCGCGCGTCGACGATGTCCTTCTTGTAGTCCCAGCCGCCGAAGAAGCGAAGCTTGATGTGCGGGCCGCTGACGCCGAAGGTCTCCTTGCGGTACATCGCGTCCCAGATAGCCGCGCGCGTGTTCTCCTCGGCCCAGACACCGGTCAGGCCGCCGGGGTTCTCCAGCCGCACGTCCATCGTGCCGCCGATCAGCACGCCGGCGAAGCGCCGTTCGACCGAGCCGTCGGCATCGGCATGCAGGCCGAAGAAGTTGTCGTGCCGGTACGGGCTGGCGCTGTTGTGCGAATCGGAGCCGCCGGCCATGCCGAACTTGTACGGGTTGAAGCCACGCACGTCCTGCATCGCGATGCCGTCCTTCAGCGCCTGGCGGCCGTAGCTGCCGTTGATGCGGTCGATGCGGCCGATGTCGGCCGGCAGGCCGAGGATCGCCTGGTACAGCTCGTAGCTCGCGAACTCGTCGTTCGGCGACAGCAGCGGGTGCGTCTCCGACTGGCCCTTGCCCTGCTTGATCTCGACCAGCCGCTCGTTGCGCATTCGCGCTTCGGCCCAGGCGGCGTCGATCGGCCGGCCGGTGGTGTTGTCGACCTCGGTCGGGTACATCCAGCCGTCGCTGACGTTGGCGTTGTGCGAGATCGCGAGCAGCTCGTTGCCGGCCTTGCGCTGCGCGTCCATCCAGCTCCACAGCTCGGTGGGCTTGTTCGACTCCAGCGAGCTGAACGGATAGTCGGGCACGTCTTCGCAGGCGCGAAAGAAGACGTTGCGGTGCAGGTTGCGCTGCCCCGGCATCGAGGTCCACTCGTACGAGCAGAAGGCGGTGAACCTGCCGGGCTGGTTGGCCTCGTCGGCGAGCTTCACGTTCTCCTTCCAGACGGTGGCGGTGACCTTCGGGCTCATGAAGGCCTTGACCGGCGGCCCGTTGGTCAGCGACAGCAGGTACGAGAAGACCTTGTTCTGCTCCTCGGAGCTGTTCGGGTCCTTCATGATCATCGGCTGCGCCTCGGGCAGCTTGCTCACGTACGAGCCCGGCGTGTTCGCCTCGCGCGTGACGCCGACGTATTCCGAGTGGTCGGTGACGCCCATGAAATCCAGCGGCGTGTCGATCCTGATGTCGAAGCCCATCGGGTGCTTGATCGTCTCGCCCTTGGCGTACTTGTACGCATCGGCCGGGCCGGTGAGGCGGTTGCCCATGACCCAGGCGTCGACCGACCAGCTGGTGTGCAGGTGGGTCTCGCCGAAGTAGGCGTTGCGCTCGGGGTTGGGCTGCGATGCGGTTTCGGGTGCAGGCGTGGGCGCGGCGGCGGGTGCGGAGGCGGCAGGCTCCGACGCGGCCGATGCCGCGGGTGGCGCGGAAGCCGCCGCGACCTTCTTCGCCTCGCTGGCGTCGGGCGCCTTGCGGTCGCACGCGGCGAGCGCCGCCAGCGCGGCGAGGACCAGACTCGTGGTGATCGGACGATGATGCATGGCCGTCGCTCCTCCGTTGATCCGCCTTCGATGGGCCGACACGAATGGGTGCTAACCGCGCGCGTTCGGCCGGCCGCCGATCGAGCCGGGTTCGATCGCATCGGCGATCGCCGCGAGCAGCGCTTCGTCGTCGACCGGCTTGCACAGGTACGCGCGGGCGCCGAGGCCGAGCGCGGCCGTTCGCGCCGCGGCCGAGTCGTAGCCGGTGATCGCCACCACCGGCACGTCGACCTGCTGCCGCGCCAGCGCCTGCAGCACGTCGAAGCCGCTCGTCCCCGGCATCTGCAGGTCGAGCACGATGCAGTCGGGGCGCCGTTGCGCAACCGCCTGCAGCAGTTCGTCGCCGCCGGCATGGACGCTGGCGTCGAACCCGGCCGAGGCCACCAGCCGCGCCAGCGCCGCGCGCACCTCGGCATCGTCGTCGACGATCGACACCGAACTCGCGGGACTCGACATGCGGGCGCGCTCCTGGGGGCGGCGACCGGGATGCCGCCGACGATTCCCGTCACGACGACCATAGCGCCCGGCGGTGGGCGGCGGCTACTGGACCTTGGTCCCGGTCGGGGCCGTCGTTCGGCCCGATGCGATGGCTGCCACCGGCGCGAGGCCAAGACCTTGCATGACATCGCCGGGGATGTCATCATTAAACATGCGGGTGGTTCTGGATACGGACGTCGTGGTGGCCGCGATGCGAAGTCCGTCGGGGGCATCTTCCGCGCTGCTGCAAGCTGCTCTGGACGGCCGCATCCAACTGTTGGCGAACGTGGCCTTGATCCTGGAGTACGAGGCGGTCTGCAAGCGCGAAGAGCACCTGATCGCAGCCGGGCTGGACGTGGCTCAGGCGGGCATCTTCGTGGATGCCGTTGCCGCGCTCGCGGAGCCGGTGGATTCGCACTTCATCTGGCGGCCGCAGTTGAAGGATCCGTCGGACGAGATGGTGCTCGAGGCCGCCGTCAACGGCCGGGCTCAGGCGATCGTGACCTTCAACCGCCGTGACTTCGGAACAGTGCCGGAACGATTCGGGCTTCGCGTCCTGCTGCCAAGGGATGCCTACAGGAAGGTCTACACATGAGCGACACATCCACCTATCCGCTGCGCCTGCCGAAGTCGGTGAAGGCTGCGGCCGAAAGGCTGGCCCGCGAGGAGGGCATCAGCATGAACCAGTTCGTCGCCACCGCGGTGGCCGAGAAGCTGGCCGCGATGCAGACCGCCTCGTTCTTCGAAGAGCGCCGGCAACGCGCCGACCTGGCGGCGTTTCGCAAGCTTCTGAAGCGTGCCCGGGGCGACGCGCCTCGGGATGGCGACGAGCGATCGGGCTGATCGGTACCCGGCCGGCAGGCAACGAGACGCCGTGGGCGGCGGCTACCGGGCCTTGGTCCCGGGCGCAGCGTCGGCCGCGCCCGCCTCGACCATCCGGCGCGCCAGCTCGGCGACCGACCGCACGCCCATCTTGCGCATCGCGTTGCCGCGGTGGAACTTGACCGTCTTCTCGGTCGTGCCGAGGTCGCCGGCGATCTGCTTGTTCAAACGGCCCTCGAGCACGCGGTCGAGCACCTGGCGCTCGCGTGCGGTCAGCGTCGCCAGCCGCTCGGCGATCGTCGCTGTCCGCAGCCGCTGCTCGTTCCGGCGCCCGGCCTCGGCCAGCGCCGCATCGACCGCGGCGAGCAGCACCTCGTCTTCGACCGGCTTGGTCAGGAAATCGGTCGCGCCGCGCTTCATCGCCTGCACCGTCGCGGCGATGTCGCCGCGACCGGTGAGGAAGACCACCGGCAGCTCCGGGGCCCGCTCGAGCAGCCGCTGCTGCAGCTGCAGCCCGTCCTGGCCGGGCATCGCCAGGTCGAGCACCAGGCACGCGATCTCGTCGCGGGCCGGGCCTTCAGCGGCTCGCAGGAACTGCAGGCACTGCGCCGCCGATTCGAAGGCGCGCACGCCATGGCCGGCCGACTCGAGCAGCCGCTGCAGCGCGTCGCGCACCGCGGCGTCGTCGTCGACTACGTAGACGCACGGCTCGCTCACCGAGCATCTCCGCCGATCGCCGGCAGCTCGACCCGCAGCCGCGCGCCGCCGCCGTCATTGGGCCCGGCGCCGATGCGGCCGCCGTGGGCCTGGACGATCGTCCGGCACAGCGCCAGGCCGATGCCGAGGCCCTGCGCCTTGGTCGTGAAGAACGGTTCGAACATCTTCTCGGCATTCTCCGGCGCGATGCCCGGCCCGCGGTCGGCGACCTCGACCCGCACCCAGCCGTCGGTGCCGAGGTCGGTGCGCAGCTCGAGCCGGCGCGGCCCCGGCTGGCCGTCCATCGCGTCGCAGCCGTTCAGGACCAGGTTCAGCAGCACCTG
The DNA here is from genome assembly GCA_017302495.1 of Burkholderiales bacterium. Lineage (GTDB taxonomy): Bacteria > Pseudomonadota > Gammaproteobacteria > Burkholderiales > Burkholderiaceae_C > Rubrivivax. The sequence continues at coordinate 575 of JAFLDG010000255.1, read as the reverse complement.
CTGCAGCTGCACCCGGTCGCCGCTGACCCGCGGCAGCGCGGGATGCGGCTCGGCGCGTGCGTGCACGCCGCGGTTTTCGAGGTCGCTGCGCAGCAGCTGCAGCGAGTCGTCGACCAGCTGGTTCAGGTCGACCGGCTCGCGCGCCGCCTCCTCCTTGCGCAACAGCGCGCGCAGCCGCTCGATGACCTGGCCCGCGCGCCGGTCGTTGCCGACGATCGCCTGCAGCGCCTCGGCCACCTGCGCCAGCGCCGGCGGGTCGCGGCCGAGGAAGCGCAGCGCCGCCTGCGCGTTGCCGAGGATCGCCGCGAGCGGCTGGTTGATCTCGTGCGCCAGCGACCCGGACAGTTCGCCGAGCATCGCCACCCGCGACAGGTGTGCCAGCTCGGCGCGCTGCTGCGCGGCGGCCCTCTCGGCACGGCGCCGGCTGCTGATGTCGGTCAACGCCACCAGCACCTGGTCGACGCCGGCGAAGCGCAGCGGCGCCAGCGCGACCTCGACCGGAAACTCGCTGCCGTCGGCGCGCAGCGCGGCCAGTTCGCGGCCGGCGCCCATCGCGCGCGGCCCCGGTCTGGCGG
>JAFLDG010000254.1 GCA_017302495.1 Burkholderiales bacterium | reverse complement strand
CCGCCGGCCGCCCGCCGGTGCGGGTGTACGCGCTGGCGCCGACGCTCGACGCGCTGCGCGCGCACATCCTGAACGGCGTGATCTGGCCGGACTTCACCCGGCTGCCCAGCCGGGAGCGGCCGACGCTCGAACTGGTGCCGATCGCCCACGGCGAGCGCCTGCGCATCGGCTCGCGGACGATCGAGGTGCTGCCCGCGGCGCACACGGTGCCGGCCTGCGGCTATGCGGTCGAAGGCGCGCGCGGCTGCTGGGTCTTCACCGGCGACACGGGCCCGAACCCGGCCCTGTGGGACCGGCTCGCGCGGTTGGAGGTCGCGACGCTGGTGATCGAGACCGCCTTCGGCGACGAGGACGCGGACCTGGCCCGGCTGAGCCGGCACCTGTGCCCGGCGCTGCTGCGCGAGGAGCTGGCCCGCCTCGCGCGGCCGACCGACGTCTACATCACGCACATCAAGCCCGGCGAGGTCGATGCGGTGATGAGCGAGATCGGCGCGGCCGCCAGCCCGCATCGGATCCGTGCGCTGCAGGCCGGTCAGTGCATGGCGCTGGACTGATCCACGGCGGGTGACGTTTTTCGTCACTGCGGGCGCGATCCGGCACCCGCGCCGTTACGGAAGCGACAGCCCGCGGCGCGGCGCGTGCAATATCACCGACAAACGTTCGCGCCGACGGCCGATAACGCTTGGCACGGCCCCTGCTTCGAAGGGGACGTCCCTGTCCCCCAACCCCTCTCCGAAGGAGTGTGTCGATGAAGAAGCGAGTGCAACAAGGTTTCACCCTGATCGAACTGATGATCGTCGTGGCGATCATCGGCATCCTGGCCGCGGTGGCGCTGCCGGCGTATCAGGACTACACGAAGCGTGCCAAGGCGTCCGAAATCGTCCTGGCAGCGAGCGGCGCCCGCACGTGTGTGACGGAGATCGTCCAGGCGGCGGGAGCCTCCAATCTCGGCACCTGCGACGACAACTTTGCCGCGACGAAGTTCGCTTCGACGCTGGCGGTGAACGACACCACGGGCGTGATCACCGTCACGGGCGCCGTCGATGGAACCAACATCACTGTGACCCTCACGCCGGCAATCAGCGGAAACGCCGTCACCGGCTGGACCTGTTCCGGAACCCCAACGAACCTGATGCCGGGCTCGTGCCGCGGTTGATGGTGCAACTCCCAACCTGAGCGACGACTGGGGGCCGAACGGCCCCCAGCGCCTTTTCAGCAGCGCAGGTTCGCGTCTGTGGAGGGGCGGGACGCCCGCCGGACGGCAGGGCCGGTGGCACCGTTCTGGCCCGGCGAAACGAGCCCGTGGCGCTGCATACTGCTGGGGGGCGCGCGGAACGCCCGCGGCGCGGACAGGCCCGATCAGGCCGCCCGTGTGCCGGCGCGAGGCCGGCAGCGGGCCACCGAGGCCGCGGTACCCTGCAGGCCCTTGGGATTGGGCCGTCGCCGGCGACGGAATGCCTATGCGTTCAGACCGAACGGTTGACCACCCCGCGCCGCGAGCGGAGGCATCACGCGCCGACCCGCTGCGGCGCGTGGCCACGGTCTCCGCGGGCCTGTTTGCGCTGGCCCTCGTGCTGCCCAACCACGCGCCGCCCTGGATGTCATTCCTGCAGGAGACGCTGGCGGCGTGTGCCTGGGCCTTCCTGGCGGTTGGCGTTCTCGGGACGCGGCGCGATCGCGTCGCCTGGCGCTTGCCGGAGGCCGTGATCACCGGTCTGCTGCTCGTGGTGCTCGTCCAGTTCGCGCTGGGTCACATCGCGACCCTGCAGACGGCGTGGATGAACGCGCTGTACCTCGCCGGGCTGCTGCTCGCGATGCAGACGGGCAGTGCACTGGAGCGCCGTGCGCCCGGCCTGGCCGCCGCCTGCGTACTCCTGGCCATGCTCATAGCGGGCCTCTTGTCCGTCTGGCTGCAGGTCTACCAATGGCACTTGCTCGCCGGCGCCGCCGGGGACTCGATATGGGTCTATCGGCCAATGGTCGGTCGGCTGCCCGCCAACCTCGGTCAGCCCAACTTGCTGGCGACCGTCTTCATGATCGCGTTGTTGGCCGTGTACGGACTCTGGCGCACCAGGCGGTGGCCTGCCGCTGTCACGCCAGCCTTGGCCCTCACGCTGATGGCGGGCATGGCCATGACGCAGTCGCGCACGGGGTTGCTCAATTTCTGGATGGCCAGCGCGGTACTCACAGCGTGGCATTGGCACAACCGCGCGCTTCGTTGGGCATTTCCGGGATTCGCGGCGGCGCTGCTGATGTTCTTCGCGGGATACCTCCTGTTCGGCCAGCCGGTAGTCGGGCAGGCAGACAACGACGCGAACGCGGCGCGACTGGGCGCCGGAACGCGGCTGCTTGCGTGGCCCTTGCTGGCCGGAGCGGCACTCGAGCGGCCGGTCTTCGGATATGGATGGGGACAGACCTTCGCTGCGCAACTGGCGGCCGCCCCCGATTACCCCTCTACCGGCGAGATCTATCTGAGTGCTCACAACCTGCCGCTTGACCTCGCGCTCTGGAACGGCCTGCCGGTCGCACTCGTCGTGATCGGATGCTGGGTCTGGTGGTTGGTCGCGGCCTGGCGGCGCGCCGAGGACGACGGGGCACGGGTGATGCTGCTGATCGTCGGGGTACTCCTCGTGCATGCGTTGACCGAGTATCCGCTGAGCTTCACGTACTTCCTGCTGCCCCTCGGCTTGATGGTTGGCGCGCTCGGCCAGCGGGTGGGGCTGAAGACCCTGTGGCGGGGCCCCCGTTGGCCCGCACTGATTCTGCTGGCCGCAGTCCTCGTCGGTGTGGCCTTGACCGTACGCGACTACCTTCGGGTCGAGCACAGCTATCGGCAGCTCCTCTTCGAGAAGGCGCGCATCCTCGTGGGTGACGACCGTGCACCGCCCGAGACGCTGGTGCTGACGTCCTTGCGCGATCTGATCGCCTATGCGCGTATCGAACCGGAGCCAGGAATGCCGGACGCACAGCTTAAATGGATGAAGCAGGTGATGCATGCCCACCCCGGTGCCCATGGGTTCGCCAAGCTGGCGAAGGCTCTGGCCCTGAATCACCGCGCGGGAGAGGCCCAGCATTGGGTCGATCAGTTGTGCCGGGTGTTCCTGACCGCCCACTGTCTGGAACAGGCCGAGGCGTGGGCTCGGTGGGCGGGGCACGCGCCAGCCCTCCGCCTGGTCCGCTGGCCGGAACCCGACGAGCGCCCGGCCGCGGCGACACTCGGGGGTTGACGCCAGCTGCCCGCTCGCGCTTCGCGTGCCCTGCGGGCAGGGGCGGACGACCGGCCCGGCTGCCATGGCCCCGATCCGATGAATCGTGCACCCGGACCGACGCGTTCGTTTCCCGAGGCCTGCCTCGGCCGAACCGAAGACGGTGGTCATGGCCTTGCACCGAGAATGTCGCAGTCGCCGCCTGTCGGAGCTGTCGAGCCGGGCCTCGCCCGCAGTCGCAACCACGTGCCACATCCCTCGTCGTTGCCGCGCCCGTCTGTCACGGCGACTGCCACGGCCATTGCCGCCGCCGCCGGCCCATCTCTGCTGGCTTACAACGTCTCGCCCTCGTCGACCTTCCTGAACCAGGCGCTGGCCCTCGCCCTGTGGGGCAGCTTCGTCGCGCTGTGCCTGATGGCCGCGCCGGCGCCACCCGGCCGGGTGCTGCTGCGCGTCGCCGCATGGCCCGCACTGGCGCTTGGCGTGCTGCTGCTGGCGGTGCTGCTGGCTTGGAGCCCGGGCCGGCTGCCGTCCGCCCTGGCGTTGTCGGCCGCGGGTCTGCTGCTGGCCGCGCTGGTGCTGCTGCTCGCCGGCGCGGCGGCGCGCGCCGGGCCGCCGGCGGAGCCGCTGTTCGTCGCCTTCTGCGCCGCCTGGGTCGTCGCCGGCGTGATCAACGCCGCGATCGGCGGGGTGCAGGTGTTCGCGCCCGATTGGCCCGACGGCGACTGGATCGCCCGCTCGGGGCTTGCCGGGCGCGCCGTCGGCAACCTGCGTCAGCCGAACCACCTGAGCAGCCTGCTGCTGTGGTCGGCGATCGCGATCGTGCCGTTGTTCGAGCTGCGCCGGCTGTCGCTTCGAGCCGCGGCCGGCCTCTACGTCATCATGATCTTCGCGGTCGTGCTGACCGCCTCGCGCACCGGCGTGCTCGGCGTGGCGCTGCTCACGCTCTGGGGCCTGGCCGACCGCCGCCTGTCGCGCCGCTCGCGCGGGCTGCTGCTGCTGTCGCCGTTGCTCTATGCCGCCGCGTGGCTCGGCCTCGCGGCTTGGGCCCACGCGAGCGCGCAGGCCTTCGGCGGCGAGGCCCGGCTCGCCGAGGGCGACCTGTCCGGCTCCCGCTTCGGCATCTGGGCCAACACGCTCGCGCTGATCCGGCAGCATCCCTGGGCCGGCGTCGGCTTCGGCGAATTCAACCTGGCCTGGACGCTCACGCCCTTCCCCGGCCGGCCGACCGCGTACTTCGACCACGCGCACAACCTGCCGCTGCACCTCGCCGCCGAACTCGGCCTGCCGTTGGGCGGCCTGGTCCTGCTCTTGCTCGGCGCGGCGCTGCTGCGCGCGCTGCACGTGCCGGCCGCCCACCCGCCCCAGGCGGCGGTGATGCAGCGCAGCGCGGCGATGATGCTGCTGCTGATCGGCCTGCACAGCCTGCTCGAGTACCCACTGTGGTACGCCTACTTTCTGCTGCCCACGGCCTGGCTGTTCGGCTTCGGCCTCGGCCGTGCAGGGGGCGCCACGGCCGCCGCGTCGCGGCCGCGATGGTCGGCCGGCGGGGCGCTCTTCGTCGCTGCGCTGCTGCTGCCGCTCGGCGCCGCTTTGGCGGTGGCCGACTACACGCGGGTCACCGCGATCTTCATGGGCACCGATGGCGGCGTGCCGCTCGCCGAGCGCATCGAACGCGGCCGGCGCAGCCTGTTCTTCTCGCATCATGCCGACTATGCCGACGTGACGACGCTCGAGCGGCCGGCTCGGCCGCCGGCCTTCGACGAGGCGCCGCACTACCTGCTCGACACCCGCCTGATGCTGGCCTGGGCCCGGGCCCTCGCCGCCGCCGGCCGGCTCGATGAGGCGCGTTACCTCGCCGCGCGTCTGCGCGAGTTCCGCAACCCGGCCGCGGACGCGTTCTTCGCCCCCTGCGGGGCGACACCGCGGCCCGAGCCCCTGCCCTGGCAGTGCGAGCCGCCGGCCGAGCCGGTGCCGTGGCGGAACTTCGTTCGCTGATCCAGGATCCAGACTCCGTGCGGCCGGCGCGCTGGGGTGACCGGGCAGCGATTGCCTCGGCTGCCGACCGGGGGTCATGGCGCGCTCGCCCCATCGGCGCTGTCCGGTCCGTCCGGCCGGCGTCGGTGGATCAGGGGCCGGCGGGGTGCGCCTCGGATCTACGGGCTACAGGCGGGCCCGCGCGCACTCAGGGCTCGGCGCTCCACTCGCCCGACCGGCCCCCGCGCTTGTGCAGCAGCCGGATCCCGTCCATCACCATGCCGCGGTCCGCGGCCTTGCACATGTCGTACACGGTCAGCAGGCCCACCTGCACGGCAGCCAGCGCTTCCATCTCGACCCCGGTGCGGCCGAAGGTCTCGACCTGCGCGGTGCAGCGCACCTGCGCCGGGTCGCGGGCGAGTTCGAAATCGACGGTCACGCGCGTGATCGGCAGCGGGTGGCACAGCGGCACCAGGTCGGCGGTGCGCTTGGCGCCCTGGATCGCGGCGATGCGCGCGACGCCGAGCACGTCGCCCTTGGCGGCCCGGCCGCGCTCGATCAGCTCCAGCGTAGCCGGCTGCATCAGGATCACGCCGGTGGCGCGGGCGACGCGGTGGGTCTCGGCCTTGGCCGAGACGTCGACCATGTGCGCCTGGCCCGTCGCGTCGAAGTGGGTCAGCGGCGAGCTCATCATCGGCGGGGCTGAAACAGGCGGGCAACGTGACGCTGTCATGATAGCGGGGCGGTCGCGCCGACCCGCCCTGGCGGCCGGCCACGACGGAACGAACCGATGCTGCTGAATCTGCTGCGGCGCCCGGCGCGCTGGCTGGCGCTGGCCCTGGCCGGCGTGCTCGCGCTCGGCCCGCC
>JAFLDG010000253.1 GCA_017302495.1 Burkholderiales bacterium | reverse complement strand
GCATACACACTTCTCCTAAAAAGAGGCAATGGCGCGAACCGCCGCGGCGACGATCCGCGGGCCGCTGGCGAAGGAGACGACGATGGTCACGAAGCGCAAGGCGGCCGCCGCGGGCGCGGCACCCGCACCGGCGAAGGCTGCACGCCAGCCGCGCGCCGCCAAGGCGGCGCCGCCGGACGAACGGCTGGAGGACGGCGCCGCGCGCAACACGCTCGCCGTGAACCCGCTGATCGGCATCCGCGCGCGCGACTTCGGCGGGGCGGCGCAGGCGCTGGTCGGCGCCGCGGTCAAGCAGCCGGTGAAGGCGGCGCGCCACCTCGGCGCCTACGCGAAGGAGCTGGCGAAGGCGGTGCGCGGCAAGTCCGAAGCCGCGCCCGACCCGAAGGACAAGCGTTTCGCCGACCCGGCCTGGGCGAGCAGCCCGATCCACCGGCGGCTGCTGCAGGCCCACCTGGCGACCGGCAAGGAGCTCGAGCGCTACATCGAGTCGAGCTCGCTGAATCCACGCGACAAGGCGCGCGCGCACCTGGTCGCGTCGATCTTCGTCGACGCGATCGCGCCGAGCAACACGCTGCTGAACCCGGCCGCGCTGAAGCGCGCGGTCGACACCGGCGGCACGAGCCTGGTCGCCGGCGCGAAGAACCTGGTGCACGACCTGCGCCACAACAAGGGCCTGCCGTCGTCGGTCGACACCTCGGCGTTCAAGCTCGGGCAGAACATCGCGACCACGCCCGGGCGCGTGGTCCACAAGGACGAGGTGCTCGAGCTGATCCAGTACCAGCCGACGACGAAGGAGGTCCACGCCCGGCCGCTGGTGATCACGCCGCCGCAGGTGAACAAGTTCTACGCGCTCGACCTGTCGCCGGAGAAGAGCCTGATCAGGTTCGCGGTCGGCAGCGGGCTGCAGGTGTTCGCGATCAGCTGGCGCAACCCGACGAAAGCGCACCGCGACTGGGACATGTCGATCTACGTCCGGGCGCTGGACGGTGCGGTCGACGCCGCGCGCCGGATCACCGGCAGCCCGGACGTCAACCTCTGGGGCGCGTGCTCGGGCGGCATGACCGCCGCGGCCTACCTCGGCTGGCTCGCCGCGACCGGCCAGGACAAGGTGAAGAGCGTGATCTCGCCGGTGTGCCTGCTCGACCCGACGCGCAGCATGGACACCACCCTCGGCCTGCTGACCAGCGACCAGGGGCTGAAGGCGCTGAAGGCCGGGGTCAAGCGGCGCGGCGTCGTCGACGGCGCCGAACTCGCGCGCGTGTTCGCCTGGCTGCGGCCGAACGACCTGATCTGGAACTACTGGGTCAACAACTACCTGCTCGGCAACAAGCCGCCGGCCTTCGACATCCTGTACTGGAACGCCGACACCACGCGCCTGCCGGCGGCCTTCCATGCCGACCTGATCGACGTGTTCCTGAAGAACCCGTACGTCCACGCCGGCGAGATGACCGTGCTCGGCGAGCCGGTCGACATGGGGCGGGTCAAGGTCGACGCCTACATCGTCGCCGGCATCACCGACCACATCACGCCGTGGAAGGCGTGTTACCAGACAGCCCGCATCTACGGCCCGGGCAGCGACTTCGTGCTCGCCAACGCCGGCCACCTGCAGAGCCTGCTGAACCCACCGGGCAGCGCGAAGTCGTTCTTCTTCCACGAGAAGGTCGGCGGCCCCGACCCCGACGCCTGGGCCGCCGGCGCGACGCGCCACGACGGCAGCTGGTGGCCGCACTGGCTGGCGTGGATGCAGCAGCGCTCGGGCGAGCTGCGGCCCGCGCCGCGACGGCTCGGCAGCCGCAGGCATGCGCCGGGCGCGGCCGCGCCGGGCGAGTACGTGTTCGAGCCGTGAGCGCGTGCAACAGCTGCCACCGGCGTGCCGGCCCGTTCGTCGGCCGGCCGGAACCCGACCGTCGTCGACGGCCGTCTGTCTCGACCCGTTGACGCGCGCCGCGCGAAGGAGGATTCATTGAGCACCCTGGCGATCGCCGCGGGCCCGCGGTCGACGACGCGGCCCGGCAAGGCCGAACGCCCGCTCGACCGCCTCGAAGACGTTCAGATCGACGCCGCGACCGGCGTGCACATCGGCACCGTGCACGTCGGGAAGCAGCGCTTGCGCGTCGGCATCCGCCCGGCGGCGGCGGTGACGACGCAGCCGCCGCTGCTGCTGTTCAACGGCATCGGCGCCAACCTCGAGCTGGCCGGCCCGTTGATGAACCGGCTCGAAGGCGTCGAGACCGTCATCTTCGACGTGCCCGGTGCCGGCCAGTCGCCGCCGCCGGCGCGGCCGTACCGGCTGTTCACGATGGCGCGGCTCGCCCGCCGCCTGCTCGACCAGCTCGGCTACGCCGAAGTCGACGTGCTCGGCGTGTCGTGGGGCGGCGGCCTGGCGCAGCAGTTCGCGATCCAGTACCCGAAACGCGTGCGGCGGCTCGTGCTCGCGGCGACCTCGATGGGCGGCGCGACGATGGTGCCCGGCCATCCGCGCGTGCTGCTGAAGATGCTGAACCCGCGCCGCTACCGCGACCGCGGCTACATGCAGCGGATCGCGCCCGAGCTGTACGGCGGCCGGCTGCGCGACGACCCGGCTGCGATCCGCCTGTTCACCGACCATGCCAGGGGCGGGCATCCGGTCGGCTACCGCTACCAGCTGATGGCGATGGCCGGCTGGACCAGCCTGCCGTGGCTGTGGCGCATCCGCCATCGCACGCTGGTCATCGCCGGCAACGACGACCCGCTGGTGCCGCTGATCAACGCCCGGCTGCACGCGCTGCTGCTGCCGAACGCGCGGCTGCAGGTGCTCGACGACGGCCATCTGTTCATGCTGACGCGCGCGGACGAGACCGCGCGGCTGATCGGAAACTTCCTCGCCGAGGCCGGCTGATCCGCCCGGGGGCGAGCACCCGGGCATCGGCGAGAATCCGCCGCCCTGCGCCCTGCTGCCGGCGCCGCCGATACGCCCACGGCCTTTCGACCATGAAGCGACTGCTGATCCTCGTCCTGGTGCTGCTCGGCCTGGGCGTGCTCTTCGCCGGCTACCTCGCGCTCGCGCTGCGCTGGAGCTACAGCGAGGGCGAACGCGCCGGCTGGATCCAGAAGCTGTCGCAGAAGGGGTGGTTCTGCAAGACCTGGGAAGGCGAACTCGCGCTGGTGTCGCTGCCGGGCAGCGCGACGGTCGAGAAGTTCGCCTTCACCGTGCGCGACGACGCGGTCGCGGCCGAACTGGCCAAGGTGATGGGCAAGCGCGTGACGCTGCACTACGAAGAGAAGGTCGGCCTGCCGACCAGCTGCTTCGGCGAGACGCGGCACTTCGTCACCGGCGTCGCGGTCACGCCCGAGATCTCGCTGTCGCCGGGCGTCGTGGTGCCGGTGCCGCCGCCCCCGGCAGCGTCGCGGTAGCCGGCGCCGGCGGCGCGACCGCCCCGACGCACAATCGCCGGATGACGCGCCGGATCCTCTACGGCTTCCACGCGGTCGGCGTGCGGCTGAAGACCGCGCCGGCCTCGGTGACCGAAGTGCATGTCGACCCGACGCGCCGCGACCAGCGCATGCAGCGCCTGGTCGAGCGTGCCCGCGAGGCCGGCGCGGCGGTCGTCGACAGCGCCGACGCGCAGCTGACCCGGCTCGCCGGGACCGCGGGGCACCAGGGCGTGGTCGCGCGCGTCACCCCGCTGCCGCAGACGCACTCGCTGGACGACCTGCTCGACGCGGTGACGGGTCCGCCGCTGGTGCTGGCGCTCGACGGCGTGACCGACCCGCACAACCTCGGCGCCTGCCTGCGCGTGGCCGACGGCGCCGGCGTGCACGCGGTGGTCGCGCCGAAGGACCATGCGGTCGGCATCAATGCCACGGTGGCCAAGGTGGCCAGCGGCGCGGCCGACACGGTGCCGTACCTGATGGTGACCAACCTCGCGCGCACGCTGGCCGAACTGAAGGAGCGCGGGCTGCAGGTCGTCGGCACGGCCGACGCGGCGGAGGCGACGCTGTACGAGGCCGACCTGCGCGGCCCGCTCGCACTGGTGCTCGGCGCCGAGGGCAAGGGCCTGCGCCGGCTGACGCAGCGCAGCTGCGACCGGCTGGTGCGCATCCCGATGCAGGGCGCGGTCGAGAGCCTGAACGTCTCGGTCGCGGCCGGCGTGTGCCTGTTCGAGGCCTTGCGCCAGCGCGGCGGCGGCACCTGAACCCGGCGAGCAGCCGAAGGCGACCCGATGAACGCCCCGACCGTGATCGCCGAGGTCCGTGCGCTGGCGCATGCCGCGCGCCGCGTCTGCGTGCTCACCGGCGCCGGCATGAGCGCCGAGAGCGGCATTCCCACGTTCCGCGACGCGATGACCGGGCTTTGGCGCCGCTTCGACCCCGAACAGCTCGCCAGCGAGGCCGGCTACCGCGCTGACCCGGCGCGTGTCTGGGCCTGGTACGCCGAGCGCCGCGACGGCGTGCGCGCGGCCGTGCCGAACGCCGGCCATGTCGCGATCGCCGAGTTCGGCCGGCGCCGGCCGGGTGTGCTGACGGTGGTGACGCAGAACGTCGACGACCTGCACCAGCGCGCCGGCTGGCCGCAGACGATCCGGCTGCACGGCGACATCCTCGCCGACCAGTGGCTGCAGCCGTGTCCGCGCGGCCGTGCCTGCGACCCCGCGGACGCGCCGCCCGACGAGCCGCCGGCCTGCGCCGACTGCGGCAACCTGGTGCGCCCGGCGGTGGTCTGGTTCGGCGAGATGCTGCCCGAGGGCGCGATCGACGCCGCCGAAGCCGCGGCGCGCGGTTGCGAGCTGATGCTGGTGGTCGGCACCTCGGGCGCGGTCTGGCCGGCCGCCGGGCTCGCCGGCCGGGCGCGGCGTTCGGGCGCGAAGGTCGCGATCGTCAACCCCCACCCGAGCGAGATCGACGACGAGGCGCACTGGGTGCTGCGCGGCACGGCAGCGGGGTTGTTGCCGCGGCTGCTCGGCGACCTTCACCGCGACGGCAAGGGCGATATCGGTGCCTGAGGTCCTGCGCATCGGCTGCGGCGCCGGTTATGCCGGCGACCGCATCGACCCCGCGGCCGACCTGGCCGAGCGCGGCGCGCTCGACGTGCTGGTGTTCGAGTGCCTGGCCGAGCGCACGATCGCGCTGGCGCAACTGCAGCGGCTGCACGACCCCGACGCCGGCTTCGACCCGCTGCTGCGCGAGCGCATGCGCGCGGTGCTGCCGGCCTGCGCGGCGCGGGGCACGACGATCGTCAGCAACATGGGCGCGGCGAATCCGCGCGCGGCGGCACGGGCGGTGCTCGAGGTCGCGCGCGAGCTTGGTCTGCCGCGGCTGAAGGTCGCGGTGGTCGAGGGTGACGACGTGCTCGACTGGGTGCGCACGCACGCGCCGTTGCGGCTCGATACCGGCGAGACGGCGGGGGCGCTCGGCGAGCGGCTGGTCTCGGCCAACGCCTACCTCGGCGCCGACGCGATCCTGTCCGCGCTGGCCACCGGCGCGCAGGTCGTGATCACCGGCCGTGTCGGCGACCCGGCGCTGTTCCTCGCGCCGCTGATGCACGCCTTCGGCTGGGCCGCCGACGACTGGCCGCGCCTGGGGCAGGGGGTGTGCATCGGCCACCTGCTCGAATGCGCGGCGCAGGTCAGCGGCGGCTACATCGCCGACCCCGGCTTCTTCGACGTGCCGCGGCTCGACGAGGTCGGCTTCCCGCTCGCCGAGGTGCGCGCCGACGGCTCGGCCGTGATCACCAAGCTGCCGGGCAGCGGCGGGCGCATCGACCGGCTGACCTGCAGCGCGCAGCTGCTGTACGAGATCGAGGATCCGGCGCGCTACCTGCAGCCCGACGTGGTGGCCGACTTCTCGGGCGTGACGCTGCACGAGGTCGGCGCGGACCGGGTCGAGCTTCGCGGTGCCACGGGCCGCGCGCGGCCGGCGACGCTGAAGGCGACGCTCGGCGTGCACGACGGTTTCGTCGGCGAGGGCCAGATCTCGTACGCCGGCCCGGGCGCGCGCTCGCGCGGCGAACTGGCGCTGCAGGTGCTGCAGCGGCGGCTCGAGCGCATCGGCCTGGGCGGGCACGAGCACCGCGCCGAGCTGATCGGC
>JAFLDG010000252.1 GCA_017302495.1 Burkholderiales bacterium | reverse complement strand
CCACCCCATGCCGCCCGCTCGGCCCGCGCGGCCCCGCCGGCAATGGCTCGGGCGCGGCCGGCATCGAGGCTTCAGCCGCCGGTTTCGCGCGCGACGTCGGCCTGGAAGTCCGCGTCGCGGCCGCCCAGGCCGTCGCTGCCGTACACGCCCGGGTAGTAGCGCGCGAAGTCGCTGGCGATGCGCTCGAGCGGCACGTCGTCGAACGCGCCGTGCTGGCGCACGTACTCCATGTGGCGGTTGCCGGCGCGGTCGAAGGGGTGGTAGATCGAGTCCTCGACCCCGTCGAACTCGAGCGGCAGCAGGCCGAAGCGCTCGCACAGCTCGATGTTGAACGCCGGCGTCGCCTTGCGCCATGCGCCGTCGAGCCAGAGGTCGGCGTAGCCGTGCCAGACGAACAGGTCGGTGCCCATCTGCTCGCGCATGCGCGCGGTCGACAGGTGGTTGCGCACGTCGGCGTAGCCGACGCGCGCCGGGATGCCGGCGGCGCGGCAGACGGCCGCGAGCAGCGCGGCCTTCGGCACGCACCAGCCGTAGCCGTTGGCCAGCGCGGTGCTGCCCTTCATGCCGTGCACGCTGAGGTCGACGCGGTACGGGTCGTAGCGCAGGCCGTCGCGCACGGCGTAGTAAAGCGCGACGGCGCGTTCGCGGTCGTCGGCGCCGCGGGCGTGTTCGCGCGCGAACGCGATCACGTCGGGGTGGTCGCTGTCGACGACCGTGGCGGGCGCGAGCGCGCCGGGGCCCGGGGCGTCCGGAGCAATGGCAGCAGTCATGGGGCGTTTCCTCGGGGGTCTTCGGCATCGAGCCGGCGGCGCAACTCGGCCTTGGCGATCTTCTCCAGCGTCGAGCGCGGGAAGTCGTGCACCAGCCGCAGCTCGTGCGGCTGCTTGAAGCTCGCGAGCTGGGCCGTGCAGGCGGCGCGCACGCGGTCGAGCAGGTCGGCTTCGGCGTGCGCGGCCGGCAGCACGAACAGCACCGGCACCTCGTCGAGCATCGGGTGCTTCTTCGCGACGACGACGCATTCATGCACGCCGGCTACCTGCAGCACGACGCGCTCGATCTCGCTCGCCGCGACGTTCTCGCCGCCGACCTTCAACATGTCCTTGGTCCGGTCGCCGAAGCGCAGGCTCGAGTCGTCGAGCACGTCGACCCGGTCGCCGGTGCGGAACCAGCCGTCGGGGTCGAAGCCGTCGGCGGTGGCGCGCGGGTTGCCCAGGTACTCGTGGAACAGCGACAGCCCGCGCACGCCGCGAATCAGCAGCTGGCCGCTGCCGCCGGGGCCCACGTGGCGCGCGTCGCGCACCGGCACGCTGTCGTCCTCGACGACCGCGATGCCGTACTCCGGCGCCGGCCGGCCGATCGTCAGCGGCCGGTTCGGCAGCTGCGGGCTGCCGACGATGCCGTGGCTGATGGTCTCGGTCATGCCCCACCAGCCGATCGTCTTGACGCGGAAATGCGCGTCGGTCGGCGGCTCGTTCACCGCGCTGCCCCAAAGCCGGTAGTGGTGCACCGGCGGCACCTCGTGCTCCAGCAGCGCCTTCGTGCAGAAGGGCACGAGCGAGGTCCAGGTGCAGCGCTGCGCCAGCGAGGTCGGCCAGAAGCGGCTGGCCGAGAAGCGCGGCATCACCACCGCGGTGGCGCCGGCCCACAGGCAGGCCAGCACCGAGTAGGCCTGGGCATTGGTGTGGAACAGCGGCAGGTGCACCAGGTGGACGTCGTCGGCGCGCAGGTCTTCGTGCAGCGCGTTGATGCGTGCGCCCCAGAGCGCGTTCGCATGGGTCCACAGCACGCCCTTCGGCCGCGACGTGGTGCCGGAGGTGTATTGCACGCTGCAGGGCGCGAGCGGGTCGGGCGCGTGGCGCGGCGGCGGCTCGGCGTCGATCGCGTCGAAGTGCTGGCCGCGCTCGGTCGGGTGCGCCGGCGGCTCGCCGTTGTCGTCGGCGGTGACCGCCAGCCACTGCAGGCCGGTGCAGTGGCGCGCCACCAACTCGGCGAAGCGCGGCTGCGTGATGCCGGCCACCGCCTCGCTGTGCCCGGCGTAGTAGGCCAGCTCGTCGCCGGCGGCGCGGGCGTTGGTCGTCACCGCGGCCGCGCCGAGCCAGGCGCAGCCGTACCAGGCGATCAGCGCCTCGGCGCAGTTGTCGAGGTGGATCAGCACGCGCTCGCCGCGCTGTACGCCGCGGCGGTGCAGGCCGCCGGCGAAACGCTGCACGCGGGCGACGAACTCGGCGTAGGACCAGGCGCGGGCCGGGCCGTCGAAGGGCGCCCAGACGATGAACGGATGCTCGGGACGGGTGGCGGCGCGCTGCTCGAGCAGCCAGGGCAGGTCCATGCCCATGAACGGGTGGGCGTCGTGTCGCGTCAATACGAGCGGCAGCATCGTCGGCATGCTTTCAGCCGGCGGGCGGCTCGGGCGTGCCCGCGGCGAAGCGTGCGGCGCCGAAGTCCGCCGAATCGTCGAAGGCCCGGCCGATCTTGAAGATGCCGCTGACGCGGGCGACGGTGTCGCCGTCGGCGCTGGCCAGGCCCTGCATGAAGACCAGGCTGCGGGTGTGGCGCAGCAGCTGGGCCTCGCCCTGCACCCAGGCGCCGAGCGGGCTCGCGCCGAGGTAGTCCACCTGCAGCTGGATCGTCGGCAGGAAGCGCCGCGCCAGCGCCGGCGACAGGTAGTGCGCCGAGATCGGCAGCAGCATGTCGCAGAAGGTGGCCATCATGCCGCCGTGCAGGATGCCCATCGGGTTGCAGTGCCGCGGCTCGACGCGAAAGCCCAGCTGCACGCCGCCGCCGTCGAGCTTGCGGATGTAGAACGGCCCGTTCGTCGCGACGAAGCCGCTGCCGCCGAACCGGCGCGGGTAGAAGCCCTCCGGGACGGGCGCGGGGTCGGGCGGGGCGGCGGCGGTCATCGGCGCGGGCGGCATGGGCACTGCCCCCGATTCTGCGCGATGGCGTTCCCGGTCAGACTGCGGCCTTGCGATCGCCGGAAGCCGAGATGACCGACGTCCCTGCCGCCCCGTTCAGGAAGATCGACTGGCTGCCGCGCGACATCGCGGTCGAGCGCCGCACCGACGGCTGCATCGTGCTGCGCTCGCGCACCCCGCTGAAGACGCCGCCGCCGCACCTGCCGCAGCTGCTGCGGCACTGGGCGCAGGCGCGCCCCGGCCACACCTGGCTGGCGCAGCGGCGCGGCCCCGTCGGCGCCTGGCGGCGGCTGGGTTACGGCGACGCGAAGGCCCGGGTCGACGCGCTGGCGCAGGCGCTGCTCGACCTCGGCCTCGGCCCCGACCGGCCGGTGGCGATCCTGTCCGGCAACTCGATCGAGCACGCGCTGCTGACGATGGCCGCGATGCAGGCCGGCGTGCCGGCCGCGCCGGTGTCGCCGGCGTACTCGCTGCTGAGCCAGGACCATGCCAAGCTGCGCGCCATCTTCGAGCTGATCCGGCCGGGCCTGGTGCTGGTGCAGGACGGGGTGCTGTTCGCGAAGGCGCTCAGTGCGCTCGACCTGCGCGGCGTGACCGTGGTGCACGTCGACCGCGCGCCCGAAGGCCTCGCCAGCCGGGCCTGGGCCGAGCTCGAGGCGACCGTGCCGGGCGCGGCGGTGGAGTCCGCGCTGGCGCGCGTCGGCCCCGACACGGTGGGCAAGCTGCTGTTCACCTCGGGCTCCACCGGCAGCCCGAAGGCGGTGATCAACACCCAGCGCATGATGTGCGCGAACCTCGCGATGGCGCAGCAGACGCGGCCGCGCCGGCCGGACGACCCGCTGCCGGTGGTGCTCGACTGGATGCCGTGGAACCACACGATGGGCGGCAACGCGCTGTTCAACGTGATCCTGGCCGACGGCGGCACGCTGTACGTCGACGAAGGCCGGCCGCTGCCCGGGCCGTTCGAGACCACGCTGCGCAACCTGCGCGAGGTGCACCCGACCTACTACGCCAACGTGCCGGCCGGCTACGCGATGCTGGCCACCGCGCTCGAGCACGACGACGACCTGGCGCGCGGCTTCTTCAGCCAGCTCGGCCTGCTCGCCTATGGCGGCGCGACGCTGAGCGACGACCTGTACCGCCGCATGCAGGCGCTGGCAGTCAAGCACACCGGCCACCGGATCGTGTTCTTCACCGGCTGGGGCTCGACCGAGACCGCGCCGACCGCGACCTCGACCTACTGGGAGACCGAGCGCGTCGGCCTGATCGGGCTGCCGCACCCGGGCGTCGAGCTGAAGCTGGTGCCGATCGGCCCGAAGTACGAGTGCCGGCTGCGCGGCGTGATCGTCACGCCGGGTTACCACCGTCAGCCGGAACTCACCGCGGCGGCTTTCGACGACGAGGGCTTCTACAAGATCGGCGATGCGGCGACCTTCGTCGACCCGGCCGATCCGGCGCAGGGGCTGGTGTTCGCCGGCCGCGTGGTCGAGGACTTCAAGCTCGCCAGCGGCACCTTCGTCCACGTCGGCCCGCTGCGCGTGGCGGCGATCGCGGCCGCCTCGCCGGTGATCCAGGACGCGCTGGTCGCCGGCCAGGACAGGGATTTCATCGCGCTGCTCGCCTGGCCGAATCTCGAGGCCTGCCGGCAGCTGACCGGGCAGCCCCAGGCGACGATCGCCGAGCTGGTCGCGCACCCGGCGATCCGCGAGCGCTTGCGCGCCGGCCTGGCGGCGCACAACGCCGCGGCGACCGGCAGCAGCCAGCGCATCGCACGCGTGCTGCTGATGACCGAGCCGCCGTCGATCGACGGCAACGAACTGACCGACAAGGGCTACATCAACCAGCGCGCGGCGCTGCACCGGCGCGCCGACCTGGTGCAGCGGCTCTATGCCGAGCCGCCCGGCGACGACGTGACCGTCGTCGCTTGATCGGGCACGCACGCGCCCGCCCGGCCGTGCGGCGCCGGGGCGTTCAGGCGCCGGGCTGCAGCGGCGCTTCGCGCCGGGCCGCGTGCTGCCGCAGCCGGTACAGCAGGCGCTGTGCGGCCCGCTGCGATCGGGTCATCCCGGTCCGCAGCACCGCGTCGGTGCCGCGCCAGAAGTCGTCGATCGCCTGTTCGCGCAGGCGTGCGGCGCGGGCGTGGGCCAGTTCGTGCGCCAGGGCCAGGGTTTCGCTGTCGAAGGGGCTGTGCATGAGGCTCTCCCGGAGGTTTCGCGACGTGCCGCCAATGTAGGCCGCGCCGGCCATCGGGGAAACCACGTCCGGCGCGAATGGGCGTTGCAAAATCTGCAACACCGCGGCAGTATCGGCGCGATGCACCTGCAGCTCGACGACCTGGCCCTGTTCGTGCGCATCGTCGAACTGGGCACGCTGTCGGCCGCGGCACGCGAACGCGACGCGCCGGTGAGCCAGGTCACGCGCGCGCTGGCGCGGCTCGAGGCCGCCTGCGGCGCGCGGCTGCTCCACCGCAACACCCACGGCCTGAGCTTGAGCGACGAGGGCGAGCGCGTGCTCGCGCAGGCGCGGCGCATGCTCGAGGCCGCGGCCGAGCTGGAGGGCGAGCTGAGCGGCCGCATCGCCGGGCCGAGCGGCTGGGTGCGCGTCGGCGTCAGCCCGGTGCTCGCGCAGGCGGTGATCGCACCCGGCCTGCCGAGCCTGTACCGCAAGCATCCGCAGCTGCACGTCGACATCGCCGCCGACGACCGCATCGTCGACATGGCGCGCGAGGGCATCGACCTGGCGGTGCGCACCGGGCAGCCCGACAACGAGAACCTGGTCGCGCGGCCGCTCGGCGAGCTGACGCGCTCGCTGTACGCGGCGCCGGCCTACGCGGCCGAGTTCGGCCTGCCGAAGGACGCCGACGAACTGCACCGGCACCGGCTGATCGGCTTCTCCGACAACCCGCGGCTCAATCGCTGGGTGCTGGGCCGCACGCCCGGCGCGCGCGTGCTGCAGGTGCAGGGGCACACGCGCACCGACAACACCGCGGTCGTGCTCGCGCTGGCGGTCAACGGCGTCGGCATCGCGCGTCTGGCCGACTTCGTCGCCCGGCCGCTGGTGGCCGCCGGTGCGCTGCTGCGGGTGGCGCCGCGGCAGGTGGACATCCCGCCGGTGCCGATGGTCGCGGTGATGCCGCGCGACCGCCAGCGCCTGCCGAAGGTGCGCGCGGTGGTCGAGCACCTGCTGCAC
>JAFLDG010000251.1 GCA_017302495.1 Burkholderiales bacterium | reverse complement strand
ACCTGCTCGACGAACTGCTGGCCGACACCGGCGGCCTGGGCAGCGACGGCCGGCGGCACGACGTGCGCGCCACCGTGTTCGTCGAGTGCCTGGCGATGTACCGCGCCGACGGCCCGGAGGCGCTGCGCCCGGTCGGCGAGACCGAGTTCGTCGCCGGCCTCGCGGCGACGAGCGCGAGCGGCGCCCACGGTCCGACGCGGGCGGCCGCCGGCATCGTCGGCTTCGCCGACCTGCGCCTCGGCGCCGCGGTGCGCGAGGTGCTGCAGGCGCACCTCGAGGCCGCGCACGGGCGCTTCCGCGGCATCCGCCATGCCGCCGGCTGGCATGCCGATGCGCGCATCCGCCACTCGCACACGAAGCCGCCGCCCGGGCTGCTGCTCGATCCGCGCTTCCGCGCAGGCTTCGCCCAGCTCGCGCCGCTGGATCTGAGCTTCGACGCGTGGCTGTACCACCCGCAGCTCGCGGAGCTGACCGACCTCGCGCGCGCGTTCCCCGACACGTCGATCGTGCTCGACCACTACGGGGGACCGCTGGGCATCGGCCCGTACGCCGGCCGGGCCGACGAGGTCTACGCCGACTGGCAGCGCCGCATCGACGAACTGGCGCGCTGCCCGAACGTGGTGGCCAAGCTCGGCGGCCTGCACATGCCGATCAACGGCCACGGCTGGCACAAGGCGCCCAAGCCGCCGGATTCGGCCGAGATCGCCGCCGCCACCGCGCGCTACGCGCTGCACACGATCGAGCGCTTCGGCCCGCAGCGCTGCATGTTCGAAAGCAACTTCCCGGTGGACAAGGCGTCGTGCGCGTACGTCGTGCTCTGGAACGCGTTCAAGCGGCTCGCGGCCGGCTTCTCGGCCGACGAGAAGGCGGCGCTGTTCCACGGCACGGCGACGCGCGTCTACCGGCTGTAGCGGCCGGTGCGACGGCGGCGGCCGGCCGGCATCCGGAACAAGCTTGTCTAAACTCAAATGAGATCGCATCTCATTCCCATACACTTGATGACCTGCCGCTCCCCGACCTGACGCCGATGCCGCTGCTGCACCAACTGCCCGATGGCGCTCCGGCCGTCGTGCTGGGCGTGGCGGAGTGCTCCGACGAGCTCGACCCGGCGCTGCTGCGCCGCCTGGGCGAACTCGGCTTCCTGCCCGGCGAGCCGGTGCGGGTGCTGCGGCGCGGCCCCGGCGGGCGCGAGCCGCTGGCGGTGCGTATCGGCGACTCGCGGTTCGCGCTCAGGCTCGCCGAGGCACGCTGCATCGAGGTCCGGGCGGAGCCGACCTGATGGCGACGACGCCCGCGGCCGCGCCAGACACGCTGCCCGCGCTGCAGGCGCGGCGGAGTGCGGGGCCGTGACCGCCGCCGCCATCGCCGGCCGCATCGCGCTGGTCGGGCATCCGAACTGCGGCAAGACCGCGCTGTTCAACCTGCTGACCGGCGCGCGCCAGAAGGTGGCCAACTACGCCGGCGTGACGGTCGAGCGCAAAACCGGCACGCTGCGCCTGCGCGACGGCCGCCACGTGACGCTGATCGACCTGCCCGGCGCGTACAGCCTGACGCCGGCGACGCCGGACGAGCAGGTCACGCTCGAGGTGATCGAAGGCCGCCGCGGCGACGAGCCGGCGCCGGACCTGATCGTCGCCGTGGTCGACGCCACCCACCTGCGCTCGAACCTGCGCCTGGTGCTCGAGCTGACGCGCCTCGGCCGGCCGTTGCTGCTGGCGCTGAACATGGCCGACCTCGCCCGCGCACAGGGGCTGCGGATCGACCGCGAGCGCCTCGCCGCGGAGCTGGGCTGCCCGGTGGTCGAGACCGTCGCCGTGCGCCACGACGGCGACGCCGAACTGCTGCGCCAGCTGGAGCGCTGGAGCGCCGCGCCCTTGGCGCCGCCCGCCGGCGCGGCCGCAGCCCGGCCCGACCACGGCCCCGAGCTGCAGCAGGAGGTGCGAAGGTTGCTGTCGATCGCGCTGCCGGCGGCCGCCGCGCCGCGCGCCGAAGCGGCGCACCGAGTCGACGAGCGCATCGACGCCGTCGTGATGCACCCGGTCTGGGGGCTGGTGCTGCTCGCCGCCCTGCTGTTCCTGATCTTCCAGGCCGTGTTCAGCTGGTCGGCGCCGGCGATGGACGCGATCGAGGCGGCGATGTCCGCCCTGGGCGACACGCTGAACCAAGGCATGGCCGAAGGCCCGCTGCGCAGCCTGCTGGTCGACGGCATCGTCGCCGGCGTCGGCGGCGTGCTCGTCTTCCTGCCGCAGATCCTGGTGCTGTTCTTCTTCATCCTGCTGCTCGAGGACTCCGGCTACCTGCCGCGCGCGGCCTTCCTGCTCGACAACCTGATGGGCCGCGTCGGCCTGTCGGGACGCGCGTTCATCCCGCTGCTGTCGAGCTTCGCCTGCGCGGTGCCGGGCATCATGGCCACGCGCACGATCGTGCACTGGCGCGACCGGCTGGCGACGATCATGGTCGCGCCGCTGATGACCTGCTCGGCGCGGTTGCCGGTGTACGCGCTGCTGATCGGCGCCTTCGTCCCCGAGCGCGCGGTGGGCCCGTTCAACCTGCGCGGGCTGACGCTGTTCGCGCTCTACATGCTCGGCGTGGTGTCGGCGATGGCGGTGGCCTGGGTCTTTCGCCGTGCCTGGGCGAAGAACCGCTACCAGCCGCTGATGCTCGAGCTTCCCGACTACCGCCGCCCGTCGCTGCGCAACCTGGCGATCGGCCTGGCCGAACGCGCGCGCATCTTCCTCAGGCGCGTCGGCGGCATCATCTTCTCGCTGATGGTGCTGCTGTGGTTCCTGTCGAACTGGCCGACGCCGCCGCCCGGCGCCACCGGACCGGCGATCGAGTACAGCCTGGCCGGCATCATCGGCCGCGGGCTCGAGGTGGTGTTCGCGCCGCTCGGCTTCAACTGGCAGATCTGCATCGCGCTGGTGCCGGGGCTGGCGGCGCGCGAGGTGGCGGTGGGCGCGCTCGGCACCGTCTATGCGCTGTCCGCCGCCGGCGACGCGGTGGCCGACAGCCTGGCGCCGATCATCGCTGCGCAATGGTCGACGGCGACCGCGTACGCGCTGCTCGTCTGGTACGTGTTCGCGCCGCAGTGCCTGTCGACGCTCGCGGTCACGCGGCGCGAGACCAATTCCTGGCGCTGGCCGGCATTGATGGCCGGCTACCTGTTCGCGCTGGCCTACGCGGCGGCCTTCGTGACTTACCGCGTCGGCGTGGCGCTCGGCGGAGGCTGACGGTGCAGGTCGCGCTCGTCACGCTCGTCGTCGTCGCCTGTGCGCTGCACGTGGTCTGGGCCGTGTTGCTGCCGGCGCGGTGGCGGCAGCCGTGGAGCCAGGCGCTGCGCCGACGCCTGGGTCTGGGCCCGGGCAGGATCGGCGGCGGCTGCGAAGGCTGCGGCGGCGGTTGCGACGCAGGCGCGGTCGGTCAGGCCACGGCAACGGAGGGTCAGCCCAAGGCAGCGGAGAAGCCGATTCGCCGGCAGCCCCGCCGCCGCGGCTGAGAGCACCCCATCCGGCCAGTCCGGCCGCCCCTCGCGGGCATCGGGCAAGGGGGCGAAGCCCATCGGTCCGACCGCCGGGGCCCGGACGGCCGGCCGGAAGGTGCCGCCGGCCAAGCGAGCCGGGGCGGTGCTTCAGCCGACCTGCGCCAGCCGTTCACCGGCTGGCTGCGGCACGTGCGCGGCGCAGGCGTCGTCGAAGACCTCGCGCGCGCAGTCGTGACAGCAGCCGCACGACGAGGCCACGCGCGTCTCGTCCTGCAGCACGTCGAAGCAGCGCGTGCCGCAGCGCACCGCGTGCACGATCTCGCGGTCCGAAACCCGGTGGCAGAGGCAGACGATCATCTCGCGTCGGACAGAAGGAAGGCTTTCGACAGCCATCCTACATCCAACGCGAATACTTCTCAATAAGATTCTTTATATGCCCGTGCGGTCTTCCGCCGGCCCTGGGGCCCGGGCGAGCGCTCAGCCCGCCTCGCCCATCTGCGTCTGCAGCCAGTTGGGTTCGCCCACCTGCTTGACCAGGTCGGTCTGCGTCTCGAGCCAATCGATGTGTTCCTCGGTGTCTTCGAGGATGCCTTCGAGCAGCTCCCGGGACACGTAGTCGCGCACCGACTCGCAGTGCGCGATGGCGTCCTTCAGGTGCGCCTGGGACGCCAGCTCGGCCTTCAGGTCGCAGCCGAGGATCTCGACCGCCGACTCGCCGATCAGCAGCTTGCCCAGCTCCTGCAGGTTCGGCAGCCCCTCGAGCATCAGAATCCGCTCGACCAGCTCGTCGGCATGCTTCATCTCCTCGATCGACTCGTCGTATTCGTGCTTGGCGAGCCGCTGGTAGCCCCAGTTCTTCAGCATGCGCGCGTGCAGGAAGTACTGGTTGATCGCGGTCAGCTCGAGCTTGAGCTGGGCATTCAGGTGCTTCAGGACCTTGGCATCTCCCTTCACGGCGGCTCCTCGGGTGGTTCGGGTGCGCTCGATTGTGCGCTGTGCCGGCGCGGTCGACTTGCTCGGCGGGGCACCGGATCCACGGGTCGAGCCGATCGACGCGGCTCGCTGGGTCGATTCCTTAATACGAATCGTTCGTATGCGCGGAATAGTCGCAGCCGAAGAACAGCCGCTGTCCGTCATGAAGGCCAACCCCGAACGACCGAAAGCCGCGCAGCCCCCGTCGGCCGGCCCGACGCCGCCGGCCGCCATCCGCACCGCCTCCAGCGCCGCGCTGCTCGGCGGCGCGCGCGAACTGCGGGCGACCATCGGGGCGAGCTCTACCGGCTGCGGCCGACCGCGCTCGACAAGCTGATCCTGACCAAGTAGCCCCGCACCGGCCGCCCGATGGCACTGGCCTCCCGCGCGCTCCGCCGCTGGGCCCGGATCCACAAGCGCACCAGCCTGGCGTGCACGGTGTTCATGCTGCTGCTGTGCCTCACCGGCCTGCGGCTGATCTTCCACCACGAGATCGGCCACCTGCTGGGCACCGAGGTCGAGGCGCCCGATCGGCCCGCCGGTACGCCGTGCGCCGACCTCGACCGTGTGGTTGCCGCGGCGCAGGCCCGCGCCCCCCGGCCAGACGCTGCAGTTCCTGTCGCGCGAGATCGACGACGACCGCTTCTGGTACGTGACGCTCGGCGACACCGCGCACGGCGAAGACATCCGCAAGACGGTGGCCGTCGATGCGCGCACCGCCGCGGTGCTGGCGGAGCCGAAGTTCGACGAAGGCTTCATGTACTGGATGTTCAAGCTGCACGCCGACCTGTTCGCCAGCCTGCCGGGCACGCTCTGCCTCGGCTTCATGGGCCTGCTGCTGGCGATCGCCATCGTCTGCGGCGTGGTGCTGTACGCGCCGTTCATGCGCAAGCTGCCCTTCGGCACCCTGCGCCACGCGGCGGCCGCGCGCACGCGCTGGCTCGACCTGCACAACCTGCTCGGCATCGTCACGCTGGTCTGGGCCTTCGTCGTCGGCGCCACCGGCGTCATCAACACCCTCGGCGAACCGCTGTTCAATCTGTGGCAGTTCACCGAGGTGTCGGCGATGATCGCACCGTACCAGGGCCAGCCCGCACCCCCGCCGAGCGCGCGCGCCCGGTCAACCGCTTCGTCGGCGAGCCGAGCTGGGACACCTGCGAGACCACGCGCAGCAGCCTGGCGAGCCTGTTCGAGCACCGCTTCGACAACGGCTGGCTCGCCACGCAGAGCACGCGCTGGACGTACAGCACCGGCAACGACGAGACGCTGTACCCGAGCAGCAACTTCGCCGATCCGCAGAACCCGTACCTGAACCCCGAGCAGAGCATCATCGGCCGCTACGCCTACGGCAACCGGCACAACACGCACACCTTCCAGGCCGACCAGAACCTGCTCGGCACGGTGCTCACCGGCCCGGTCGCGCACCAGCTGCTGTTCGGCTTCGACTACTCGCGCTACGCCGAGACCGCGGGGCGCGAAGCATCAGGCGGTGGCGAGCGTAGCCTACCGCTTCTGACGCTCCGGCCGCCGCGCCGGCCCGCGGTGTTGCCGGCGGTCATCGGGCCGGCCGCGCGCGGCCCACCGCCGCGTC
>JAFLDG010000250.1 GCA_017302495.1 Burkholderiales bacterium | reverse complement strand
CGCGCCGAAGCCGTACAGCCCGAGCCGCCGGCCGCCGCCGGCGATGACGAGCGCGCGCCAGCCGATCAGGCCCGCGCACAGCAGCGGCGCGAGCGCGACGTCGTCGCCGTCCTCGCCGAGCGGGAAGGCATAACGCGCGTCGGCCAGCGCCGCGGTCGCATAGCCGCCGTCGCGGCTGCAGCCGGTGAATCGCGGCCGGTCGCACAGGTTCTCCTGGCCGCCGACGCAGTACGAGCAGACGCCGCAGGTATGGCCGAGCCACGGCACGCCGACGCGCTCGCCGATGCGCAAGCCCTCGACGCCCGGGCCGAGCGCATCGACGCGGCCGACGATCTCGTGGCCCGGGATCACCGGCAGCACCGCATCCGGCAGCTCGCCGTCGACGAGGTGCAGGTCGGTGCGGCAGACCCCGCAGGCCGCCACCCGCAGCCGGATCTCGCCCGGGCCGGGCAGCGGATCGGGACGTTCGACGCGGCGCAGCGGGCGGCCCGGGGTGTCGAGCACCATCGCTTCCATCGACGCTCCTCCCGCGGCCGACGCCTGGAGCTTCGGCCGGCGTGACAGTCAAAAAGACGAACGGGCCGCGAGGGCCCGTTCGTGCTGGATGCTTGGCGGAGTGGACGGGACTCGAACCCGCGACCCCCGGCGTGACAGGCCGGTATTCTAACCGACTGAACTACCACTCCGCGTCGGCGGCCGCATCGCCGGAAATCGCTTTCCGCAAGCGCGGCCAAACTTGGCGTCCCCTAGGGGATTCGAACCCCTGTAATCACCGTGAAAGGGTGGTGTCCTGGGCCTCTAGACGAAGGGGACTGCAACCTTCTTGCCCCGAACCGCGCCTTGCGGGCCTTGGTGGAGGTAAGCGGGATCGAACCGCTGACCTCTTGCATGCCATGCAAGCGCTCTCCCAGCTGAGCTATACCCCCTGAAGGATCTCGCAATCCGCGGTCCGAGCAAGCGCGCATTATAGGGGCAAGCGCGCGGCCGCCAGCCGCTGCAGAACCTGCGCACGCTCGAAGCCCTCGAGCACCGCGTCGAGCGACGGCGTCTGCGCGCGGCCGCAGACCAGCACCCGCACCGCGGGCGCGAGTTGCGCCATCTTCAGCCCGTGCTCGGCCAGGGTCTGCTTGACGGCGGCCGCGATCGCGCCGCGCTCCCACTCGACCGTGGCCAGCCGTTCGCGCAGCGCGACCAGCGCCGGCGTCACGGCCGCGGTCACGTGCGCGGCCAGCAGCTCCGGCGCCGGATGCACGTCGACCAGGTGCATGCCGATCCAGTCGGCCAGTTCGACCAGCGTCGTGCAACGGTCCTTGTACAGCGCACACAGCCGCTCGAGCCGCGACGCGTCCGGCATCGCGAGGCCGCGGCGCGCGAGCGGTGCACGCACCATCGCCGCGAGCGCGGCATCGTCGGCCTGCTTCAGGTAGTGCGCATTGACCCAGCCGAGCTTGGCCGCGTCCCACTGCGCCGCGTGGCGCGCGAGGTGGTGGCCGTCGAACCACGCGACCAGCTGCTCGCGGCTGAACAGCTCGTCGTCGCCGTGGCTCCAGCCCAGCCGCGCCAGGTAGTTGATCATCGCCTCGGGCAGGTAGCCGTCGTCGGCGTACTGCATCACGCTGACCGCGCCGTGGCGCTTGCTCAGCTTGTCGCCGTCGGGGCCGAGGATCATCGGCACGTGGCCGTACACCGGCCGCTCGGCGCCGAGCGCGCGCAGGATGTTGATCTGCCGCGGCGTGTTGTTCACGTGGTCGTCACCGCGGATCACGTGCGTGATGCGCATGTCCCAGTCGTCGACGACGACGCAGAAGTTGTAGGTCGGCGTGCCGTCGGCGCGCATCAGGATCAGGTCGTCGAGTTCGTCGTTCGCGATCGCGATCGGGCCCTTGACCAGGTCGTCCCAGGCGACGACGCCGCCCTGCGGGTTGCGCAGCCGCACCACCGGCTCGACGCCGGCCGGCGGTGCCGGCAGCACCTTGCCCGGTTCCGGCCGCCAGCGGCCGTCGTAGCGCGGCTTCTCGCCGCGCGCGCGCTGCGCCTCGCGCATCGCGTCGAGTTCGGCCGGGGTGCACCAGCAGCGGTAGGCGGTGCCGGCCTGCAGCATGCCCGCGATCACCTCGCGGTAGCGCGCGATGCGCTGCATCTGGAAGAACGGCCCTTCGTCGACATCGAGGCCGAGCCACTGCATCGCGGCGATGATCTGGTCCACCGCCTCCTGCGTCGAGCGGGCGACATCGGTGTCCTCGATGCGCAGGATGAAGCTGCCGCCGAAGTGGCGCGCGAAGGCCCAGCTGAACAGCGCCGTGCGCGCGGTGCCCAGGTGCAGGAAGCCGGTGGGCGACGGCGCGATGCGCGTGCGGACGGTGCGTTCGGTGCTCACTGGACTACCCTCCGCGCTGCACGCTCCGGGATGAGCGCTTGGGAACGGCCCGGCGCGCTCACTGGAGTACCTTCGGCCTGCGGCCTCCGGTATTCGCCCTTCGGGCGGCCGGGCGGGCTCATGAGGTCGGCAGCCCGCGCTGCAGGTCGGCGATGATGTCCTGCACGTCCTCCAGGCCGACGGCGACCCGGATCAACCCCTGCCCGATGCCGGCGGCCTGGCGCTGCGCCTCGGTCAGCCGGCCGTGGCTGGTGCTCGCCGGGTGCGTGATCGTCGTCTTCGTGTCGCCGAGGTTGGCCGTGATCGAGCAGATCTCGGTCGCGTCGATCAGCGCGAAAGCGCGCGCGCGCGCCTGGTCGGCATCGGCCGCGCGCAGTTCGAAGGACACGACCGCGCCGCCCGAGCCGTCCTGCTGCGCCATCGCCAGCGCGTGCTGCGGGTGCGACTCGAGCGACGGGTGCCAGACGCGCCCGACCTGCGGCTGCTGTTCGAGCCAGCGCGCGACCTGCAGCGCGCGTTCGCTCTGCGCGCGCAGCCGGATCGCGAGCGTCTCCAGGCCCTTCAGCACGACCCAGGCGTTGAACGGCGACAGGCACATGCCGGCGCTGCGCATCACCGGCACGAACTTCTGCTCGATCAGCGCGCGCGGGCCGCAGACCGCGCCGGCCACGACCCGGCCCTGGCCGTCGAGGTACTTGGTGCCCGAGTGCATCACCAGGTCGGCGCCGAAGCGCACCGGCAGCTGCAGCGCCGGCGAGCAGAAGCAGTTGTCCACGCACAGCAGCGCCCCGCCGGCGTGCGCGATCCCGGCCAGCGCGGCGATGTCGCTGACCGTGGTCAGCGGGTTGCTCGGCGTCTCGGCGAACAGCAGCTTCGTGTTCGGCCGCATCGCGTCGCGCCACGCGCCCGGGTCGGTCTGCTCGACGAAGCTGGTCTCGATGCCGAACTTGGCGAAGTCCTGGAACAGCCGGATCGTCGAGCCGAAGACGCTCTGCGAGCAGACCACGTGGTCCCCGCCCTTCAACAGGCTCATCACGATGATCAGGATCGCCGCCATGCCGCTCGAGGTGGCGATGCAGGCCTCGGTGCCTTCCATCGCCGCGAGCCGGCGCTCGAACATCGCCACCGTCGGGTTGCCGAAGCGGCTGTAGACGAAGGCTTCCTCCTCGTTCGCGAAGCGCGCGGCCGCGGTCGCGGCGTCGGGGTGGACGAAGCTGCTGGTCAGGAACAGCGCCTCGGCGTTCTCGCCCCACGGCGTCGCCGGCAGGCCCTCGCGCACCGCGAGCGTGTCCGGGCGCGCGCCGGCGGGCAGCCGCTTGCGCGGGATGCCGCGATAGGCGTCCATCAGGTCGGCTCCTGCGCGCTCTGCAGCGCGAGCCGCGAGCGATCGGCGTCTTCCTCGTCCGCGGGCTGCGCCCGGCGCTGCGCCTCGAGCGCCGCGAAGTCCTCGGCCGACACGTCGCCGGTGATGTAGCGGCCATCGAAGCACGAGGCCTCGAAACCGTCCAGCCGCGGCTGCAGCGCCTTGACCACGCGCTTCATCGCATCGACCTCCTGGTAGATCAGCGCGTCGGCGCCGATGTACGCGCGGATCTGCTCGAGGCTGCGGCCGGCCGCGATCAGTTCCTCGCGCGTGGGCATGTCGATGCCGTAGATGTTCGGGTAGCGCACCGGCGGCGCGGCCGAGGCCATGTAGACCTTGGCCGCCCCGGCCTCGCGCGCCATCTGCACGATCTCCTTGCTCGTCGTGCCGCGCACGATCGAGTCGTCGACCAGCAGCACGCGCCGGCCCTTGAACTCGACGCCGATCGCGTTCAGCTTCTGCCGCACGCTGCGCCGGCGCACCGCCTGTCCCGGCATGATGAAGGTGCGGCCGACGTAGCGGTTCTTGACGAAGCCCTCGCGGTACGGCTTGCCGATCTTCTGCGCGAGCTGCATCGCGCTCGGCCGGCTCGACTCGGGGATCGGGATCACGACGTCGATCTCGCTCGGCGGCATGGTCGAGATCACGCGCTGCGCGAGCGTCTCGCCCAGGTTCAGCCGCGCCTGGTAGACCGAGATGCCGTCCATCACCGAATCGGGCCGCGCCAGGTAGACGAACTCGAACAGGCACGGGTTCAGGGTCGGCGCGTCGGCGCACTGCAGCGTGTGCACGCGGCCGTCGAGCGTGGCGTAGATCGCCTCGCCGGGCGCGACATCGCGGGCCACGCGCCGGCCGGTGCCTTCGAGCGCGACCGACTCGCTCGCGACCATGAACTCGGCCCCTGGCGCGCCGGGCAACCCGCCGAAGACCAGCGGCCGGATGCCGAAGGGGTCGCGGAACGCGAGCAGGCCGTGGCCGGCGATCAGCGCGATCACCGCGTACGAACCGCGCACGCGCCGGTGCACGCCGGCCACCGCGCGGAAAACCGCCTCCGGCGTCAGCGCCTCGTCGCCGGCGGCGCGGCCGAGCTCGTGCGCGAGCACGTTGATCAGCACCTCGCTGTCGCTCTCGGTGTTGATGTGCCGGCGGTCGACTGCGAACAGCTCGCGCTTCAGCGCCGCCGCGTTCGTCAGGTTGCCGTTGTGCACGAGCACGATGCCGTAGGGCGCGTTGACGTAGAACGGCTGCGCCTCCTCCTCGCTGTACGCGTTGCCCGCAGTCGGATAGCGCACCTGGCCGAGGCCGACCTGGCCCGGCAGCGCGCGCATGTTGCGCGTGCGGAAGACGTCGCGCACCATGCCGCGCGCCTTGTGCATGAAGCACTTCGTGCCCTGCATCGTGACGATGCCGGCGGCGTCCTGGCCGCGGTGCTGCAGCAGCAGCAGCGCGTCGTAGATCAGCTGGTTCACCGGCTGGGTGGAGATCGTGCCGACGATGCCGCACATGGATCGGGCTCCTTCGCTTGCGTTCGTCAGGCCGGCAGGTGGCGCGCCACGTCCGGCGGCAGCAGCGGCTTGAGCCCCTGCAGCGCCGTGCCGAGCCACTGCGCGCCGCGCGAGGCATGCCACTCGGGCGCCGAGGCCGCCGGCGACAGCGCGACCACCGCGGCCAGCACGATCAGCAGCACGACGCCGCGCAGCAGGCCGAAGGCGCCGCCGAGCAGCCGGTCGACGCCGCGCATCGGCGTCGCCTGCAGCAGCGCCCGCAGCAGCCGGGCCGCGATGCCGAAGCCGATCAGCACCACGACGAAGGCGGCGACGAACGCGGCCGCCGCGCGCAGGCCCGAGCCCGGGTCGCCGATGGGCAGGTGCGGCGCCCATTGCGGTGCGAGCCAATGCGCGCCGAACCAGGCCACGACCCAGCCGGCGAGCGCCAGCACCTCGAGCAGCAACCCGCGCCACAGGCCGATCAGCATCGACAGCACGAGCGCGCCGAGCAGCGCGAGATCGACCCAGCCGAGCGCGTCCATCAAAGGCTCAGGATGCTCGCCGGCAGGCCGGCGGACTTGATGCGGGCCGAGGCCTTCTCGGCCTCTTCGCGGCTCGCGAACGGCCCGACACGCACCCGCGTGCGGTTGCCGCCTTCGGTCTGGACCACCTGCGTGTACGTCTTCAGCCCGAGCCGCTCGACCTTCTGCCGCGCGTCGCGCAACGCCGCGGCGTCGGTATAGGCGCCGGCCTGCACGACGAAGCGCGCCGACTTCGGCTCGGAGGCCGCTGCAGCCGGTGCCTTGCCGTCGAGCAGATCCAACGCGCGCTGCGCGTCGCGGCGCTGGGCCTCGGCGGTCTCGGCTGCCGGCCTCGGCTTCGGCGGCTCCGCGGGCGGCGC
The DNA here is from genome assembly GCA_017302495.1 of Burkholderiales bacterium. Classification (GTDB taxonomy): domain Bacteria; phylum Pseudomonadota; class Gammaproteobacteria; order Burkholderiales; family Burkholderiaceae_C; genus Rubrivivax. Next base: position 3 of record JAFLDG010000250.1, on the reverse strand, counting down.
CGG
>JAFLDG010000025.1 GCA_017302495.1 Burkholderiales bacterium | reverse complement strand
CATGCTTGAAGTTGGGGGTGTGGTGGGTTCCTCGGAGGTGCTTCTGCCTGGCTCGTGGCCGGGTGGCACCGCTCGGGATCCTGTCTCCTTCACCTTGATGACTGAAGTTTATTCAATGACTAAAGAAAAAAGAAGCCATAATAAAATCAAATGATTTTTTACTTTTAGTATCAGATGAATAATTTCAAGGAAATCGAAGCCTTTGTCAGCGTGGCTACGCGGGGGAGCTTGTCTGCGGCGGCCCGGGCCGATGGTGTGACGCCGGCCATGATGGGGCGACGCATTGATGCTCTGGAGGAGCGCTTGGGGGTGAAGTTGCTGGTGCGCACCACCCGCAAGCTCAGTCTGACCTTCGAGGGGAGCGCTTTTTTGGAAGATTGTCAGCGCATTCTGAACGACCTTGCCAACGCGGAGGCATCGGTCAGCCTGGGGGGCGTGAAGGCCAGCGGGCATATCAAGGTGTCGGCGGCGGGCCGGGCGGCGCCTGCGGAAGGGGTTCTGGGGACACGGGAATCGGGGACGGTGCGCGCGCGGGGCGTCGCCAGCGCTGGTGGCGCTCGAGGGTGGCATTCGCGGCCGCCATTGTGACGCCTCGAAGGCGCGTGCCGGCGTCGCGGCGCGTGTCGATGCCCCGTCCGGCGCGGGGCCGCGCCCGGCCCCGGGACTTCAGGAGTGCAGCGACTCGTACTTGGCCTGCAGCTCCTCGGGGGTCTCGACGAAGTCCGGATGCTGGACGATGCAGTCGGCCGGGCACACCAGCTTGCACTGCGGCTCGTCCTCGGCGCCGACGCACTCGGTGCAGCGCAGCGGGTCGATCACGTAGATCGGGTCGCCGACCGCGATCGCCTCGTTCGGGCACACCGGCTTGCAGGCGTCGCAGGCGGTGCAGTCCTCGTTGATCAGCAGGGCCATGGTGTCAATCTCCTTCGCAGTTCAGGCCGCGGCGGCCTCCAGTTCGGCCAGCCGGGTGTGGCGGTAGGCACCCCACAGCGCGGCGCCGATCGCGCCGGCGTAGATCGAGTCCGGGTGCGAACGCGCGCTCACGTTCACCTTCTCGTTGACCATCTCCTCCTGGATCGCGGCGAGCAGCCCCGTGTCCAGCGCCAGGCCGCCGGTGAGCAGCGCGACGCCGCCCTTGACGCCGGTGACCTTCAGCAGCTTGACGATACGCGAGGCCATCGACAGGTGGATGCCCTTCAGGATGTCGGGCGTCGCGATGCCGCGGCTGACCATGTTGATGACGTCGGTCTCGGCCAGCACCGCGCAGATCGAGCTGACCTTCTCCGGGTCCTGCGAGGTCTTCGACAGCGGACCGATCTCCTCGACCGCGACGCCGAGGTAGCGTGCGATGTTCTCGAGGAACTGCCCCGAGCCGCTGGCGCACTGGCTGGTCATCTTGTACTGCAGCACCTTGCCGCGCTCGTCGACACTGATCGCGCGGCCGTTCAGCGCACCGATGTCGACCACCGCGCGCGCCTCGGGGTCGAGGAAGACGCCGCCGCGCGCGTGCGTGGTCATCGAATAGAAGTGGCCGGTGGCGAACTTGACGTTCTCGCCCTCGCCGGTGGTCGCGATGTAGTCGACCGCGTCGCGGTCGAGGCCGGCATCGGCGAGCACGCCGTCGAAGCCTTCCTGCGCCAGCGTCATCGGGTCGCGGCGGCGGATGCGCTCGCAGCGCTTGGCGAGCCACTGGTGCTGCTCGCCGCGGTTGCGGAACAGCACGGTCTTGACCGCGCCGGAGCCGATGTCGATGCCGACGGTCGTGATCGCTTCGCTCATGTCCTTGCCTCCGCGGTCTTGCCTTCTTCCACGACCGCGCGGTACGCGAAGGTCGCGCCACCGAGCGCGCCGGTGTAGATCGAGTCGGGGTTGATGTTCAGCGTGAGCTTGCCGTAGTTCTCCTCGACCAGCTCGACCAGCGCCTTGACCGCGGCCTCGTTCTTCGCGACGCCGCCGGTGAAGGTGAACTCGTTGCGGATGCCGCCCGAGCGCGCCAGGATGCTCATCGCGCGCAGGATGATCGCGCGGTGCAGCCCGGCCATGATGTCCTCGCGCTTGTCGCCGAGCGCCAGCCGATCGCGCAGTTCGGCGCCGGCGAAGACGGTGCAGGTCGAGTTGATGCGGATCGTCTTCGTGCTCTGCATCGCCAGCGGCCCCAGCTCGTGCAGGCCCATGTTCATCTCGTCGGCGATGTAACCGAGGTAGCGGCCGCAGCCTGCCGCGCAGCGGTCGTTCATCTGGAAGCTCTCGACGATGCCGGCCGGGTCGACCTGGATCGCCTTCGTGTCCTGGCCGCCGATGTCGAGCACGGTGGCGGTGTTCGGGTACATCACGTGCGCGCCGAGGCCGTGGCACAGGATCTCGCTGCGGATGTGCTCCTTGCTGAAGGGCAGCCGCGCGCGGCCGTAGCCGGTGCCCACCGTGTAGGTCTCGATCATCTCGGTGTCGAGCACGCCCTTGATCGGCGCCTCGACCGCGGCCCGTTTGCTCTGCGTCTCGGGCAGCGCGGTGAAGCTGCGCTCGAGCGCGGCGAGCAGGTGACGCCGCATCGAGTCGCCGTAGACGCGGTTCTCGACCTCGATGATCGAGCGGTCGAACAGGTTCAGCAGGAAGTCGTAGCGCAGCCCCATGCCCTTGGCCACCGCCTCGCCGGCCGACAGGTACTGGCTGCCGGCGATGTCGCGGAAGAAGTCGCTCTTGCGCTTCGCGCCGGGCGCGAACAGCTCGGGTGCCTCGACCTGCAGCTGCCTGAAGACCACGTCCAGCGCCTCGCGCACCGCGCCTTGCGCGTCGCCGAAGTTCGTCTTCTCGTGGTTGCGGCGGCAGGTGTCCTCGAGGTCGGCGAGCTGCTCGAGGTACTGCTCGGCGCGGAAGTCGCGTTCGAGCTGGTTGATGAACACATCCAGGGAACCGTTCAGCGCCCCGCTCTTGCCCAGCGCCTGGCGGAACAGCTGGAAGCGGCCGCTGAGCAGCGCCTCCTGCTTGGCCACCGCGGCGGCGGTGTCGTAGTTCGAGCGCGAGTTCGTGATGCCGCGGCCGAGCACGTTCTGCTGCTCGTCGATGACCACCGCCTTGGTGGTCGTCGAGCCGAGGTCGATGCCGATGAAGCAGCGCATGGTGGTGGGCTCCTGTGGATCAGTTGGGCGCGATCGGGATCACCGGCGCGCCCGTCGGCCCGGTGGGCGCGGCGTGGCCGTAGGTGCGCTTCTGCTTGATCATCTGGAAGTAGCTTTCCAGCCGGTTCTTCACGTTCGCAGCCGAGAAGTAGCGCGGGTCGACGAGGTCGGTCTCGATGAAGGCCGCCGGCTTGCCGGTGCGCTTTTCCACCTCGCGCAGCATCAGCAGCTGGCCGGCGGAGAAGCTGTTGCAGCTCTTGATCGAGTTGATCAGCAGCCCGTCGGCCTGGTACTGCTCCATGTAGTTGCAGATGATGTCGATGCGGCCCGGCAGGCTGTGGTTGGTGTAGCAGCCCAGGCAGTAGTCGGCCAGCGACTCGAGCGGGTTCTCCGGGTCGTGGCGGAAGCCGAAGTCATAGAGACCGCCGACCTTCGCGTAGGTGGACGAGACCACCACCGCGCCTTCCTCGTAGAACATCTTCCAGAAGTCGCGGAAGCTGGTCCAGTTCGGCGGCCCCTCGACGACGAGGCGGTACTTCTCCTCGCCCATGTCGCCGTCGGGCGTGACCGGGCCCTTGCCGAGGCGCACGCGCTCGTCGATCTCGCCGCGCAGCACGCGGTAGTACTCGGTGGCTTCGGGCGTGCCGCGGAAGGCGGTGAAGATCGGCCCGATGTAGTAGACCGCGCCGAAGTAGCCGTCGATCGGGCTCGGCCGGTTCTTCGCGCTCTGCAGCACGTGCACCAGGTTCTCTTCGGCCTTGACCGACTCGCGCATGTACTGGCGCAGGCGGTCGATGTCGAACTTGACGCCGGAGATGCGCTCCAGCGTCGGGATCACCGTCTCCTTCAGCTGCTTGACCACGTATTCGCGCATGCTCGGCGTGATCTTGCCGTCGGCCTGGTAGGGCACGTGCAGCATCACCGTCTCGCAGCCGTACTTGTGGCGCACCAGCTCGAACCACTTCATGAAGGTGAAGCAGCCGGTGTAGCTGAGCAGCAGCACGTCGGGCCGCGGCAGCGGGTCGCCGGTGGGGCCGACCTCGCCGCCCATCATCATGCCGAGATCGGCCTTGACGTAGGTGCAGACGTCCTCGCTCTGGCCGTCGCGCTCGGCGTCCATGATGAACTTGCCGCTCTTCTTGCGCATGCCGTTCTGCAGCGCGTTCGTCTCCGGCAGGCTGCGCGCGAAATCGAAGCACATCAGCAGCTCGTTCAGGTTCCCGGGCACGAAGGTGGCCGAGACCTTGCGGTTGTTCGCGCGCGCGGTCGCGAGCTCCAGGTAGTTCTTGTTGATCAGCTCCTTCTGCAGCCACATCGCGTCCTCTTTCTGGACGTTCTGCGGCTTCTTGGCGGAGCCCGTCGGCTTGGGCGGGGTGACGATCGTGTTCATGCGGCGCTCCAGAGCTTGATGGAATCGGCGAAGGTGCCGGCCTGTTCGCGGATCGGCGCCATCTGGCCGGTGTTCTCGGCGTACTTGAACGCGGTATGCGCGACGCCGTGTTTCGCCAGCACGTCCTGCAGCATCGGCCGCTCGAGCAGCGCCGGGTCGCAGAACGACGGCGCGGCGAAGACCACGCCCTCGGCACCGCGCGTCTTGACCTGCTTCAGCAGGAACATGCCCTTCTCCTCGCGCGTCGCGTCGTACTTCGCGGCGGTCGAGGCCGAGCGGTGCAGGAAGGCCTTCGACAGTTCCACCAGCGGGTCGCCGTCGGCCGGCACCTCGTCGAGCAGCCAGCGGCCGACGAGCAGGAAGTCGTCGTCGACGACGTAGCAGCCGGCCATCTCGATCGACTTGATCAGCGCCAGCGGCGGCTGCTCGCAGAACGAGCCGGTGAGCACGACGCGGGCGTTGTCGCGCTTCGGCCGCGCCAGCTTCTCGGCCGCCGCCAGGTACCGGCGCACGAGCGCGGTGTGTTCCTCGACCGGCAGCACCATGCCCGCGCGCTGCAGCAGGTAGACCTCGGAGGTCGGCGCCTGCCACGGCTTGGCGGCGCGGTAGGCGTACAGCTCGCGGATCGCGGCGCGGTTGTCGTTGTAGGCGCAGATCGACGCATTCAGCTCGGCGTCGGTGATCGGCGCACCGCGCAGCCGACCGAGGTCGTCGCGGATGTGCTGCATCTCCTGGACGTAGAAGGCGCCGCCGACCGCGTCCTGGTAGTTCTGCGGCACGTCGACGTAGCGCACGTACTTGTCCGGGAACAGCACCTGCCACATGCCCGACAGGTTGCGGATCACGTCGCAGATGCTCGGGAACAGCATGCCGTCGAGGCAGTCGAGCCGACCGGTCAGGCCCAGCTCGATGGTCGAGCGCGGGATGCGGCAGATGTAGCTCTGGTAGTAGGCGTCGCCCTGGATCACCTCGATCTGGTCGCCGCCGCCGAGGATGCCCACCGGCAGCATGCCGGCGGCGTGGATGATCTCGCGCGGCACGTACACCGGCATGTAGCCGATGGCCTTGCGGCCGGGCGCGGCCGCCTTCCATTGCTTGACGGCGTCGAAGTGCAGATCCTCGAACAGCGCCTCGCAGCGCTGGACGATCTGCAGGACTTCGGGCGTCGGGTTCGCGGTCGTGGTCATCGGCAGGGCTCCCCGTGGGTGGAGGGGTGGAATCGGGACTTACCCGTAAATCGGTACCCGAATACCTATTTGCACGCATTCTCGGTGCTTCGCCGAGCCGATTCCTTGATCTGGTTCAGGGACGATGTTCGCCGGCGCGGGTTCACTAACGGCCATCGTCGAGAAGGAGTGCAACCGTGTCCGATCCCACCCCGCCGCCGCCGCCCGTCGCGAGCTGCTCGGTCGCGCTGGCCGGCAGCGGCGGCGCCGGCGTGATGACCGCCGGCACGCTGCTGCTCGACGCCGCCGCGCGTGCCGGGCTGTACGGCCTGATGGTGCGCACCAGCGGGCCGCAGATCCGCGGCGGCGAGGCCGCGGCGCTGCTGCGCCTGAGCCCGCGGCCGGTGGCCACGCTCGACGACCGCTTCGACCTGCTGCTGGCGATCGACTGGCAGAACCTGAACCGCTTCGCCGACGAGATCCCGCTGGGGGCCGGCAGCCTGCTGCTCGGCGATGCCGACGCCGGCGAGCCGCCCGAGGCGCTGCTCGCCGGCGGCGCGCGCTTCGTCTCGCGGCCGCTGAAGCGCACCGCCAAGGCGGCCGGCGGCGCCTGGGTCAACATGGTCGCGCTCGGCCTGGCCGGCACGCTCGCCGGCGTGCCGGCGGCGGCGCTCGAAGCGGCGCTGCGCGCGAGCTGGAAGCGCGGCGCCGACGCGCTCGCCGCCAACCTCGGCGCGCTGCAGCAGGGCATCGCACTCGCCGAAGGGCGCGAGCTGCCGGCGGCGCTGCCGGCGGTGGCACCGGCGCCGGCCGGCACGCGCTGGCTGCTGTCGGGCAACGAAGCCGCCGGTGCCGGCGCGCTGCGCGCCGGCGTGCGCTTCGTCGCCGCCTACCCGATCACGCCGGCGACCGAGCTGCTCGAATGGATGGCGCCGGCGCTGGCGCGCGTCGGCGGCACGCTGGTGCAGGCCGAGGACGAACTGGCCTCGGTCAACATGATCATCGGCGCGTCGTACGGCGGCGTGCCGTCGCTCACCGCCACCGCCGGCCCGGGGCTGGCGCTGATGGCCGAGGGCATCGGCCTGGCGGTCGCGGCCGAGGTGCCGATCGTCGTCGTCGACGTGATGCGCGGCGGGCCGTCGACCGGCATCCCGGCCAAGAGCGAGCAGAGCGACCTGTCGTTCGCGGTCGACGGGCTGCACGGCGACGCGCCGCGGCTGGTGCTGGCGCCGAACTCGATCGCCGACTGCCTGGGCACCACCGAGTGGGCGGTGAACCTGGCCGAGGCGCTGCAGGCGCCGGCGCTGGTGCTGACCGACCAGTTCATGGGCCAGTCGCGCGCGGTGATCGAGCGCGCGCCGCCGGCCGCCGGCAGCGCGCAGCGGCTGCTCGCCGAAGCGCCGCCGGCGCCGGCCGAAGGGCAGGCGCCGGTGCCGTTCAAGCGCTACCTGGACACGCCGTCGGGCGTCTCGCCGATGGCGCGGCCCGGCACGCCGGGCACGGTCTACACCGCCGACGGCCTGGAGCACACCGAGCGCGGCATCCCGAGCAGCGGCGCCGCCGACCACCGCCGCCAGCTCGACAAGCGCGCGCGCAAGCTCGAGCGGCACGACTACGGCGCGCGCTGGGCCGACGTCGAGGACAGTGCACCCGCGCCGGCGCATGCGGTGATCACCTTCGGCTCGACCACCGGTGCGGTGCGCGAGGCGCTGGCGCGCTGCGCCGCACAGGGGCTCGCGCTGCGGCTGGTGTCGCTGCGGCTGATCGCGCCGCTGCGCAGCGACGCGCTGGCCGAGGCGCTCGCCGGCATCGATCAGGTGCTGGTGGTCGAGCAGAACCACGGCGGCCAGCTGCTGCGCTACCTGCGCGGCCGCACCGATCTGCCGGGCCGGCCACGGGGCCTGCACCGGCCGGGCCCGCTGCCGCTGCGTCCGGGCGAGCTGGCCGAAGCCTTCGCCGCCTGGGCAGCGGCCACCGCGACCGCGACGGAGATCGCCGCATGAACGACATGACGCAACCGTCGGCCTTCGCACCGGCGGCCTACAAGAGCGACTACAAGCCGATCTGGTGCCCGGGCTGCGGCGACTACACGGTGCTGGGCTCGGTGACGAAGGCGCTGGCGATGATCGGCCGGCCGCCGCACGAGGTGGCGGTGGTCTCGGGCATCGGCTGCAGCTCGCGCATCCCGGCCTACACCACCTGCTACGGCTTCCACGGCGTGCACGGCCGCGCGCTGGCCGCCGGCACCGGCCTGAAGGTCGCGCGGCCCGACCTGACGGTGGTGGTGGCCGGCGGCGACGGCGACGGCTACTCGATCGGCGGCAACCACTTCCTGCACGCCTGCCGGCGCAACGTCGACCTCACCTACCTGGTGATGGACAACCACGTCTACGGCATGACCAAGGGCCAGGCCAGCCCGACCACCGAGCCCGACTGGGACAACAAGCTCGCCCCGGGCGGCACCGGCGTGCGCGCGTTCCACCCGCTGGTGATCGCGCTCGCGTCGGGGGCGAACTTCGTCGCCCGCGCCTTCAGCGGCGACCCGAACGGCACCGCCGAAATCATCGCCCAGGCGATCCGGCACCCGGGCTTCTCGTTCGTCGAGATCCTGAGCCCGTGCGTGACCTTCCGGCCCGAGCAGCGCGGCTGGAAGGACCTGGTGCACCGGGCACCGGTGGCCGAGACCGACGACCCGGCACGCGCCGCGCGCCGCATCATGACCGACGACGGCTTCAACCTCGGCGTGCTCTACGCCGGCAACCGGGCGGTCTACGCGCGGCCGTCGGCGGCGTCGACGACACCGGCGCAGATCGAGGCCGAGTTCGCAGTCGGCGCCGAAGGGGCCCCATCATGACCGCACCGCAGACGATCGAAGCCTTGATGGCCCAGGCGCTGGCGATGGAGCGCGAGGCCGTGGCGCGCTACACCGAGCTGGCCGACATGATGGAGGTGCACAACAACGCCGAGGTCGCGGCGCTGTTCCGGCGCATGGCCGAGATCGAAGGCCACCACGTGACGCAGATCCAGGCCGAGATGGGCTGGGCCGACGAAGGTGTGCAGCCGCGCGGCGCCTCCACCTGGACCACGGCCGAAGGGCCGGAGACGGTGCCGGTGGACGAGATGCACTACCTGATGCATCCGTGGCACGCGCTGCAGCTGGCGCTGGCGGCCGAGGAGCGCGCGGTGAAGTTCTTCGACGCGCTCGCGCGCACGACCACCTCGGACGCGGTGCGCCGCGCCGCCGAGGAGATGCGCGCCGAGGAGCAGGAGCATGTCGAGCTGGTGCAGGCCTGGCTCGCGCGCACGCCGAAGCCGGATGCCGACTGGTCCGCCGACCCGGACCCGGCGCGCTACATCGACTGACGACGCTGCACCCGCGGAGGACCGACATGCGAACCCTGTTGCCCGAAGGCTGGGCCCCGCCGATCGGCTACGCCAACGGCATCGAGGTCGAGGCCGGCCGGATCGTCTTCCTCGCCGGCCAGGTGGGCTGGAACGCGCAGCAGCGGTTCGAGTCCGACCGGCTCGTGCCGCAGTTCGAGCAGGCGCTGAAGAACATCGTCGACGTGCTCGCGCAGGCCGGCGGCAAGCCCGAGCACCTGTGCCGGATCACTGCGTTCTGCCTCGACCGCGACGCCTACCTCGCCGCGCGCCGCGAGCTGGGCGCGATCTGGCGGCGCGTGATCGGCGCGCACTACCCGGCGATGAGCATGATCTTCGTCGCCGACCTGCTCGACCATCCGGCGAAGATCGAACTGGAAGCGACCGCGGTGCTGCCACGCTGAGGCGCGCGCCGCGCGCGCGGCGAGGTCTGCGGGTTTGTGTCCGATCGCATGGGTCCGGGAGGCCTGCTTACGGACATCTCCCGGCATTTACGGTAACCGGCACCGGGTGGGCGACGGCACCAGACTGGTCAGAGTCACTCGCGCTCGCCGGCCGAATGTCGGCGACTTCCGGGACCGACCCTTCGAGGACGCCCGCCGTGAGCGACCGCTGTCCGAGCTGCATCGCCCTCTGTAGTGGGACCTCTGCAACTGCGACGGCGCACACGTGTGGCCAAGCCGGGTGTGTGAGGCTGGCAAGTTGTGGCCGGAGAGAATGGCGCCGGGACCCGATGCAAGGATGAGCCATGCAAGCTGAAGTTCAACGTCTTCTACTGTCGGCAGATGCGCTGCGCGCGCTCGATCCACGGAGGCGCTACGTGTTTGCCTTGGTCGGGCACATCTTCAATGAGCTGATGCTGTTGCAGAAGTGGGTCCACATCAGCCGCAGAGCGCCCGGTCGTCCGGGGCCGCAGGAAGACGCGGCGGTTGGCGTGACGCTGTTTCTGGTTCGCCTGCTTTCCGCGAAGGTCTACGAGGCATTGCATGAAGATGCCTTGCGAAAGGCGTCGGTCAACGACGTGCTGCGTACCGACTACTTCGGCAAAGTGGATGGACTAAATCAAAGATGGGACGAGGTGCTAGCGCAGCATGACGGACTCGAATGGCTCAGCTGGATTCGCAACAAGGGCGGCTTCCACTATATGAACGCGAACCAATGGGCTCCGGGCCTAGAAGACTCAATGTGCGAGGACGCCTACATTTGGACCGGCAAGCGTTACGGCGACACGTACTTCCACTGGGCAGAGATGACCGCCGCCCTGCCGGCGATGTTTCACGTCAATGCGGATGAGCCCTTCAAGGGGCTTGAGCAAATGGTGGAAGATCTGGGCCGACTTCTAAGCGACGTGACCGATTGCCTCGCGCGCGGCTTGCAAGCCTTCATGAAGACGAGCGGGGTTGGCGGCAAACTCATGGACGCGACACGCTTCGAGGCCCCAATGCTTGAGCCTCCCGCGTTGCACTACTTCTTTGCCGACGCGCGCTTGGGCGACTAGGGTTGTGCGGGGGGCTTCGGCAGCGCCCAGTCAAGGAGCTGGGTGGAGGTAGCGCAGGCTATTCCCGCCTGTTCAGTGTCCGGTCGACCGCTCTGTGGCATTGGGATCAGGGCAGCGGATGTCTCTTCAGGGTCGGTTGGGTGAGTTCAGTCCGGTGAACAGCAGTCACCGGCCGGGTCCCGGCGGGGCTTGCCCAGTGCCGGCGCCTGCTATGTCAGCAGTACATCGTAGAGCTGTCACTCGGACCAGCGCAGGCCGCTGACGCGAAAGTCGGCTTGATGGCGCCAACCGTGTGTACGCTGGCCACCGGCGAACGGCTCCTCACGCTGCACAGCCGGCATTGGCATCACCGCGCCGTCCTCCACCGAGGCTCGCGAGCCGACCGCCCGTTCGCGGCACTTGCGGTCGCGAAGGCGGCTTCAGCCGGCCCCATCGCCGCAGCGCAGGTGCTCGCGGTGGCCGAAGCCGAGCCGGTTGTCGATCAGGTGGATGTCGGTCGGCTCCAGCACGTACCAGCGGATCCGGTCGAGCGCGCGCAGGATCGCCTGCGGCAGGCCGGCGCCGGCGCCGATCAACGGGTAGCGCCGCTCGTACAGCGCGCGCACGGCGGCCGCTTCGGGTTCGGGCACCGGCGTCGCGCGGCCGGCGATCTGCAGGCCGCGGATCGCCGGCCAGTCGTCGTAATCGTGCTGGATCGTCGCCGCCACCTGCGGCGACTCGGCCATCTGCTGCGCGTGGCGCGAGCGGGGTGACGACAGGAAGTACAGCCGCAGGCCCTGCGCCGCGTAGAACACCGCTGCCGCCCAGGGACCGTCGCGGCCGTGGGTGGCGAGCGTCATCACGTGGTGCTCGGCGAGCAAGGCGAGCACGCGCGCGCGCAGGTCGTCGGCCATCGCCGGATCAGCGTTGGCCGAGCGCCGCGCCGCGCCGGCCGTGCCCGGTGCCCGCTGCGCCCGTCGTTCCCGCCACGGCGGACGCACCCGCCGCCGCGGCCCAGGCCGAGGCGGCCGCGGGCAGCCGCGGTGCCGGCGCCGCGCCGGCATCGGCCTCGCGCTGCCGGCGGATGCACTTCAGCCGGTAGGCCAGCTGCGGCCGCGTGATGCCGAGCAGCCGCGCGGCCGACGCCAGGTTGCCCTTGGCCTTGGCGACCGCGGCCTGCAGCAGCATCGCCTCCAGCTCGTCGAGCGTGCAGGTGCCGTTCAGCACCTGCTCGCACAGCTCGGCGCCGGGCGCCCACCGCGGGTCGCGCAGCGAGCCGTCGGCGTCGATCGCCAGTTCGCCGTCGGTCGGCGCGCCGGGCAGGAACAGCTGGCTGGCTTCGACCCGCGTGCCCGACGGGGCCAGGATCACGCAGCGCTCGATCACGTTCTGCAGCTCGCGCACGTTGCCCGGCCAGGGGTACGACAGCAGCGCGCGCTTGGCCTTGTCGGTGAAGCCGCGCAGCCGCTTGCCGTGGCGCGCGGCGGCCACTTCGAGAAAGGCCTTCGACAGCGGCGAGATGTCCTCCTTGCGCTCGCGCAGCGGCGGGATCGGCACCTGGTACGCGTTCAGCCGGTAGTACAGGTCGAGCCGGAAGCGGCCGTCCTGCACCCGGCGCGACAGGTCGGCGTTGGTCGCCGCGACCACGCGCACGTTCACCTTGCGCGGCCGGCTGTCGCCCAGGCGCTCGATCTCGTGCTCCTGCAGCACGCGCAGCAGCTTGGCCTGCGCCGGCAGCGGCAGGTCGCCGATCTCGTCGAGGAACAGCGTGCCGCCGCCGGCGCGCTCGAAGCGGCCGGGGCGCGAGCTGTGCGCGCCGGTGTAGGCGCCTTTCTCGACGCCGAACAGCTCCGACTCGAGCAGCTCGGGCGGGATCGCCGCGCAGTTGACGGCGACGAACGGCTCCTGCCGGCGCGGCCCCATCTCGTGCAGGCAGCGGGCGAAAACCTCCTTGCCGACACCCGTTTCGCCGAGCAGCAGCACCGGGATCCGGCTGTCCGCCGCCTGGCGCAACAGGCCGTAGGCCTGGCGGAAGCCGGGCGAGTTGCCGATCATGTGCGCCGGCAGCACCTCGCTCGCGCCGATCGACGAGCGCAACTGGGTGACCTGCGTCTGCAGTTCGAGCAGCTGGTCGGCGATCGACTCGGGGTTGTAGTCGCGCAGCATCTCGTCGGCGTCGTCCCACTCGCCGACCGGGCGGCCGATGATGCGGCAGTTCGGGTCGCCGGCGCCGGCGCACTCGACCTCCTTGTAGAGGATGCGCTGGCCCATGAAGGCCGAGGTGTAGCCCGAGGCGTAGCCGATCTGCGTCCAGCACACCGGCTCGTGGTGGATGCCGAACAGCTGCCGGTGCCACTGCCCCTCCCACGAGTTCTGCCACAGGAATTCGCCGTAGAAGCGGCCGGCGGCGCGGTCCAGCTCGAGCCGGATCGGCGTGACCTGGACGATGCCTTCGAGCGAGTGCAGCCGCGGCCCGGTCATGAAGGCCTCGAGGTCGTCGCTGCTCCCTGCGTACCGGCGTGCCAGTTCGGCGTCGCGCACCCCCGACGCGTAACCCATGCGCGTGAGCAGGCCGCGCGCGCGCTGCAGGCCGAGGCTGTCGATCAGCTCCTTGCGCAGCAATGCCTGTGCTTCGGCATGCACGAGCAGCATCCGGTTCTCGTGCAGCCAGATCTGGCCGGTGTCGGCGCAGAAGTGGATCTGCGCGCGGATGCCGTCGATGGCGTTGGCGGCCGCGCCGGCCGCCGTTGCCAGCTTGCGCATGGACTTGTCTCCTTCTCGGCTCGTGCCCGCGATGACGAAATGATCAAGTGTCGTCACGCCAGGGCTGGGATCGGTCGGCCAATTTCGGCCCGATTGCGGGCCGCCAATGATCATTTGGTCGAAAGCGGCCCGAGGATGCGCCCGCGTTGACCAGATCGTCAATTGATCCAACGCAAGGCTGATGCGCGTCGCGGCCGCGAAGGCGCGCGCAGCTGCGGCCGCGCGCGGCCGCCGCCCGAGGGTGACGACGGGGTCGGACGCGGCACGGGCGGCGCGAGGCGACCGATGCCGCACACGGTGGCACGCCCTTTGCCTTGCTGCGGCAGGCGACGCGGCCCGACCGGGCCGATTCACTTCCGAAGCGCGCGCCCGAACGACGAAAGGAGACGCCATGAAGTTCCCCGTTCCGCACGACCTCACCGCGAACAAGATCCCCGGCACCGAAGGCTGGGAGCGCATGTACCCGTACCAGTACCAGTTCGTCACCGACGACCCGGTGCGCAACCAGTACGAGAAGGAGACCTTCTGGTTCTACGACGGCCTGCACTACCCCGAGCCGCTGTACCCCTTCGACACGATCTGGGACGAAGCCTGGTACCTGGCGCTGAGCCAGTACAACAACCGGATCTTCATGGTCCCGCCGGTGCGCGGCGTCGACCACCGGATGATCAACGGCTACGTCTACATCTCGCCGGTGCCGGTCAAGGACGGCAACGAGATCGGCAGCCGCGTGCCGCACTTCATGGAGCGCGCCGGCCACTACTACAAGAACTGGGACGCGCTCGAGGCGAAGTGGAAGCTCAAGATGGAGGCGACGATCCGCGAGCTGGAGAAGCTCGAGATCCCGCGCTTGCCCGACATGGAGGCCATGAGCGTCGTCACCGACGCGCTCGGCGAATCGAAGGGCTTCCACCTGCTCAAGGCCTACGACGACCTGATCAACCTCGGCATCAAGTGCTGGCAGTACCACTTCGAGTTCCTGAACCTGGGCTACGCGGCCTACGTGTTCTTCCTCGACTTCGTGCAGAAGCAGTTCCCGAGCATCCCGGCGCAGCGCGTCACGCAGATGATCTCGGGCATCGACGTCATCATGTACCAGCCCGACGAGGAGCTGAAGAAGCTCGCGCGGCGCGCGATCGACCTCGGCGTCGACGGCCTGGTCAAGTCGAGCAGCGAATGGACCGCGGTCGAAGCGGCGTTGAAAGGCGACCCGAAGGGCACCGAGTGGCTGCTCAGCTTGAGCCTGGCCAAGGAGCCGTGGTTCAACGTCTCCACCGGCACCGGCTGGTTCCACCACGACCGTTCGTGGAACGACCAGATGAACGTGCCGCTGACCGGCATCCAGACCTACATCGACAAGATCCGCGCCGGCGTGTCGATCGAGCGGCCGACCGAGAAGGTGCGCGCCGAGCGCGACCGCATCACCGCCGAGTACCGCGACCTGATCACCGACGAGGGCGCGCGCAAGCAGTTCGATGAATTGCTGGGCTGCGCGAAGACGGTGTTCCCGTACGTCGAGAACCACCTGTTCTACGTCGAGCACTGGTTCCACTCGGTGTTCTGGAACAAGATGCGCGAGGTCGCCGCGATCCTGAAGGAACACGGCATCCTGAAGGACGCCGAGGACGTCTGGCTGCTGCGCCGCGACGAGATCAAGCTCGCGCTGTGGGACGTGGTCACCGCCTGGGCTACCGGCGTCACGCCGCGCGGCGGCACGACCTGGCCGCCCGAGGTCGCGTGGCGCAAGGGCGTGATGGAGAAGTTCCGCGCCTGGGCGCCGCCGCCGGCGATCGGCACGGCGCCCGAGGTGATCCAGGAACCGTTCACGATCGTTCTGTGGGGCGTGACGAACAAGTCGCTCGCCGACTGGGCGTCGGTGCAGGAGGTCGCCGACCCGGAGAAGGTCAGCGAGCTGAAGGGCTTCGCCGGCAGCCCGGGCATCGTCGAGGGCAAGGCGCGCGTCTGCCGCACCGTGTCCGAGGTCGGCCAGCTGCAGGAGGGCGAGATCCTGGTCGCGCCGACGACCTCGCCGTCGTGGGCGCCGGCCTTCGCCAAGATCGGCGCCTGCGTCACCGACGTCGGCGGCGTGATGAGCCACGCGGCGATCGTCTGCCGCGAGTACGGCATGCCGGCGGTGGTCGGCACCGGCCACGCGACGAAGATCATCCGCACCGGGATGATGCTGCGCGTCGACGGCTCGTCGGGCGCGGTGTCGATCGCGCGCTGAAGTGGCGGCGACGATGGCGGCCGCGGCCGAAGCGCGCGCGCCGGGCTCCGGCCCGGTCGTGCGCTGGTTCGAGCACTGCGACAAGCACGCGCTGGCCGAGGTCGGCGGCAAGTGCGCGTCGCTCGGCGAGCTGATCGCGATGGGCGTGCGCGTGCCGCCCGGCTTCGCGGTCACGACGCAAGGCTGCATGCGCTTCCTGCACGACGCCGGCATCGTGCCCGAGATCGCCCGACTGGTCGCCGGCCACTCGGCCGACGACATCGACGCGCTCGAGCGCGCGGCGGCCGAGATCCGCGCGATGATCGAGTCGCGGCCGATGTCGGTCGAGCTCGAGGACGAGATCGCCGAGGCCTACCGCAAGCTCGCACTGCGCAGCGGCCTGCCGGCGGCGCCGGTGGCGGTGCGCTCCAGCGCCACCGCCGAGGACCTGCCGGGCGCGAGCTTCGCCGGCCAGCAGGACACCTACCTGTGGATCCGCGGCGCCGACGAGATGCTGCACCACGTGCGGCGCTGCATCGCGAGCCTGTACACCGCGCGCGCGATCGCCTACCGCATCCGGATGGGCTTCGACCACGCGCAGGTCGCGATCAGCGTCGGCGTGCAGAAGATGGCCAACGCCTACACCGCCGGCGTGATGTTCACCGTCCATCCGGCCAACGGCGACCGCTCGGTGATCGTGATCGACTCGAACTTCGGCTTCGGCGAGTCGGTCGTCTCGGGCGAGGTCACCCCCGACCACTTCGTCGTCAACAAGGTGACGCTCGACATCACCGAGCGCACGATCTCGCGCAAGGAGGTCTGCTGCACGGTCGACCTCGAGACCCAGCGCTGCCACACGGTCGAGGTGCCGTTCGAGCGCCAGACCGTGCAGTCGCTGATCGACGACGAGGTGACCGAGCTCGCCTGGATGGGCAAGCAGATCGAGAAGCACTACGGCCGGCCGATGGACATCGAGTGGGCGGTCGACAAGGACCTGCCGTCGGGCGGGAACATCTTCATCCTGCAGGCCCGGCCCGAGACGGTGTGGAGCGCGAAGCTCAAGGCCGCGCCGGCGGCCGCCGCGCCGGCCGCGCCGCAGGTCTCGGCGATGGACTACATCCTGGCCGGGCTGCTGAGCGGCCGCAAAGTCAGCTGAGGACACGCGATGATCGTCCGCAACTGGATGAAGCCGACGCCGGTCACCGTGCCCGGCGACATGCTGATCGCCGAGGCCAGCCGCATCTTCGCCGAGAGCAGCGTGCAGGGCCTGCCGGTGGTCGAGGACGGGCGGCTGCGCGGGCTGCTGACACGTTCCGCCTGCCTGCGCGCCGCGCACTTCGTCGCGCGCACGCAGAGCCCGACCGAGTTCGCGTTCTTCTCCAACCGGCTGCGCGTGCGCGATCTGATGGTGCGCAAACCCGCCACCGTCGACGCCGACGAGACGATGGAGGCCTGCCTGCAGAAGGGCCAGGAACTGCAGGTCGGCCAGTTCCCGGTGGTCGACCGCGGCGCGGTCGTCGGCCTGATCTCGTCGAACGAGGTGTTCGCGCTCGCCGCGCATTTCCTCGGCGCCTTCGAGCGGCGCAGCGGCGTGACGCTGGCGCCGATGGCACATGCCGCCGGCACGATGGGGCGCATCGCCGACATCGTCGAGAGCGCCGGCGCCGAGGTGATCGCGATGTACCCGATCGGCGTCGGCAGGCCGCCGTCGCCGCTGAAGAAGCTGATCGTGCGCT
The DNA here is from genome assembly GCA_017302495.1 of Burkholderiales bacterium. Taxonomy (GTDB): domain Bacteria; phylum Pseudomonadota; class Gammaproteobacteria; order Burkholderiales; family Burkholderiaceae_C; genus Rubrivivax. The sequence continues at coordinate 6,443 of JAFLDG010000025.1, read as the reverse complement.
TCCACGGCGCCCCGGTGGCCGAAGTCGTCGCCGCGCTCGACGCGGCCGGCTATGCCGTCATCGAATCGGTCGAGAACGCGCACGCGGTCGATGCGACCGCGCCCGTTTGAACTTCCCAAACCCGACATCCAGCGAGGACAACCCATGGACCTGCGAAGCTACATCGACCAATGCGCGGCCGCCGGCGAACTGAGGCGTATCGCCGCGCCGGTGGACTGGAACCTGGAGATCTCGCACATCTCGAAGCTCGTCGAGGAGCGCAAGGGCCCGGCGCTGCTGTTCGAGAACGTGCGCGGCTACGACACGCCGGTGTTCACCGGCGCCTTCGCCACCACCAAGCGGCTGGCGATCATGCTCGGCCTGCCGCACGGCAACTCGATGTGCGAATCGGCGCAGGCCTGGATGAAGAAGAGCATCTCGGCCGAAGGGCTGATCAAGGCGCGCGAAGTCAGGGACGGGCCGGTGCTGGCGAACGTGCTCGAAGGCGACAAGGTCGACCTGAACATGTTCCCGGTGCCGCGCTTCTTCCCGCTCGACGGCGGGCGCTACATCGGCACCACGGTGTTCGTCGTGCTGCGCGACCCCGAGACCGGCGAGACCAACCTCGGCACCTACCGGATGCAGATGCTCGACGGCAAGACCTGCGGCGTGCAGATCCTGCCCGGCAAGCGCGGCGAGCGGATCATGAAGAAGTACGCCAAGCTGGGCAAGAAGATGCCCGCGGCGGCGGTGATCGGCTGCGACCCGCTGCTGTTCATGGCCGGCACGCTGATGCACAAGGGCGCGAGCGACTTCGACATCACCGGCACCGTGCGCGGCCAGCAGGCCGAGTACCTGATGGCGCCGCTGACCGGGCTGCCGGTGCCGGCCGGCGCCGAGATCGTGCTCGAAGGCGAGATCGACCCCGCGGCCTTCCGCCCCGAGGGCCCGTTCGCCGAGTACACCGGCTACTACACCGACGAGCTGCACCACCCGATCCCGAAGCCCGCGCTCGAGGTCAAGCAGATCCTGCACCGCGACAAGCCGATCCTGTGGGCCACCGGCCAGGGCCGGCCGGTGACCGACGTGCACATGCTGCTCGCCTTCACGCGCACCGCGACGCTGTGGACCGAGCTGGAGAAGATGAAGATCCCCGGCATCCAGACGGTGTGCGTGCTGCCCGAATCGGCCGGCCGCTTCTGGGCCGTGGTCTCGGTCAAGCAGGCGTACCCGGCGCACTCGCGCCAGGTGGCCGACGCGGTGATCGCGAGCAACACCGGCAGCTACGGCATCAAGGGCGTGATCACGGTGGACGACGACATCGCCGCCGACGACCTGCAGCGCGTGATCTGGGCGCTGTCGTGCCGCTACGACCCGATGCGCGGCACCGAGCTGATCAAGCGCGGCCGCTCGACGCCGCTCGACCCGGCGCTGGACCCGACCGGCGACAAGCTGACGACCTCCCGCATCCTGATGGACGCCTGCATCCCGTACGAGTGGAAGCAGAAACCGGTCGAGGCGCGGCTCGACGAGGCGACGCTGGCCTCGATCCAGGCGCGCTGGAGCGAGTTCGGCATCGACTGAGAGCCCGGCGCGAGACCGAAGACCCCACAGGAGCCCCGCATGGAAAAGGCCAAGGACGTGAAGCTGGTCATTCTCGACGTCGACGGCGTGATGACCGACGGCCGGATCGTCATCGACGACAACGGCCTCGAGCAGCGCAACTTCGACATCAAGGACGGGCTGGGCGTGGTCGCGCTGCAGATGAGCGGCGTCGAGGTCGCGATCATCACCTCGAAGAAGTCGGGCTCGGTGCGGCACCGCGCCGAAGAACTGAAGATCAAGCGCTTCCACGAAGGCATCCGCAAGAAGACCGAGCCCTATGAGCAGATGCTCGCCGAGATGGGCATCGGCGACGCGCAGGTCGCCTACGTCGGCGACGATCTGGTCGACCTGTCGATGATGAAACGCGTCGCGCTGCCGATCGCCGTCGCCGACGCGGTCGACGAGGTGCGCGAGGCCGCCGCCTACGTCACCCGCGCACCCGGCGGCCGCGGCGCGGTGCGCGAGGCGGCCGAGATGATCCTCAAGGCCCAGGGCAAGTGGGACGCGATCCTGGCCAAGATCGGCTGAGCCTCCCGGCCGCGTCATTCGATTCCCTGACCGAACCAACCGCACGCACAGGAGCATTCCGAAGTGGCACCCCCCCGCAGCAACCGAGAATTCGTCGACGCCTGCCTCGCCTCCGGCGATGCGGTGCGCATCGCGCAGCCCGTCGACTGGGAGAACGAGGCCGGCGCGATCGTGCGCCGCGTCTGCGAGCTGGCCGCCCCGGCGCCGCTGATGGAGAACATCAAGGACTACCCGGGCTTCCGCTACTTCGGCGCGCCGCTGTCGACCTATCGCCGGATGGCGATCTCGATGGGGCTCGATCCGGCGACGCCGCTGCCCGAGCTCGGCCGCGAGTACCTGAAGCGCACCAACGGCGAGCCGGTCGCGCCGGTGCTCGTCGGCCGCGGCGAAGCGCCGTGCAAGCAGAACGTGCTGCGCGGCGCGGAGGTCGACCTGTGCCGGCTGCCGGTGCCGCTGGTGCACGACGGCGACGGCGGCCGCTACGTCGGCACCTGGCACGCGGTGATCACGAAGCACCCGGTGCGCGGCGACGTGAACTGGGGCATGTACCGGCAGATGATGTTCGACAGCCGCACGATGTCGGGCGCGGTGTTCCCGTTCTCCGACCTCGGCAAGGCGCTGAACGACTACTACCTGCCGCGCGGCGAGACCTGCCCGTTCGCGACCGCGATCGGCCTGTCGCCGCTGGCGGCGATGGCGGCCTGCGCACCGTCGCCGATCCCCGAGCCGGAACTGACCGGCATGCTCGCCGGCGAGCCGGTCAAGCTGGTCAAGTGCGAGACCAACGACCTGGAAGTGCCGGCCGACGCCGAGATCATCCTCGAAGGCGAGATCCTGCCCGACTACAAGGTCGAGGAAGGGCCCTTCGGCGAGTACACCGGCTACCGCACCAGCCCGCGCGACTTCCGCGTCACCTTCCGCGTCAACTGCATCACCTGGCGCAACGACGCGACGATGACGATCTCGAACATGGGCGTGCCGCAGGACGAAGGCCAGCTGCTGCGCTCGTTCTCGCTCGGCCTGGAACTCGAGAAGCTGCTGAAGAGCCAGGGCATCCCGGTCACCGGCGTCTACATGCACCCGCGCTCGACCCACCACATGATGATCGTCGGGGTCAAGCCCACCTACTCGGGCATCGCGATGCAGATCGCGCAGCTGGCCTTCGGCAGCAAGCTCGGGCCCTGGTTCCACATGGTCATGGTCGTCGACGACCAGACCGACATCTACAACTGGGACGAGGTCTACCACGCGTTCTGCACGCGCTGCAACCCGGAGCGCGGCATCCACGTGTTCAGGAACACGACCGGCACCGCGCTCTATCCGCACGCGACGCCGCACGACCGCAAGTGGTCGATCGGCTCGCAGGTGCTGTTCGACTGCCTGTGGCCGGTGGACTGGGACCGGATCAACGACGTGCCGACGCTGGTGTCGTTCCGCAACGTCTACCCGAAGGAGATCCAGGACAAGGTGCTCGCGAACTGGGTCAACTACGGCTTCGCGCCGACGGCACGCTGAAACGGAGGCAAGCGCGATGAGCCAATGGGAAGTCTTCGTCATGGACCTGGGCGAACTCGCCGAGGGCAAGGACCTGGAACTGACGATCCGCACGCTGGAGCCCGGCATCCACAAGTACACCTACAAGCGCGCCAAGGTGCGCGTGTCGAAGCGGCTCGACGAGCTGCCCGACCAGTTGCAGGTGCGCTTCGGCCGCGGCCAGCTCGCGCCGCAGCGCTACTCGCTGCGCCTGCTCGAGGACGTCGAGCGCCTGCCGGCGAAGTACCGGTAGCCCCCGACGGCGGCCTGCGATGACCTACCGCGACCTGCGCGGCTTTCTCGATGCGCTCGGCGGCGACCTGCGGCGGATCGCCGAGCCGATGTCGCCGCGGTTCGAGATTGCCGCGGCGCTGCGCCAGGCACGTGCCGATGCGCCGGCGCTGCTGTTCGAATCGGTCGTCGGCCATCCGGGCTGGCGCGTCGCCGGCAACCTGATCGCCAACCGCAAGCGCCTGGCGCAGGCCTTCGGCTCGACGCCCGAGGCGCTGGCCGAGGCCTACCTCGAGCGCAAGCAGAGCGGCATCGATCCGGTCAGCACCAGCGACGCACCGGTCAAGCAGGTGGTCGCGACGCACGGCGACGACCTGCTCGGCGCGCTGCCGATCCTCACCCACCACGAGCGCGACGGCGGCCCCTACATCACCACCGGCGTCGTGCTGTGCCGCGACCCGGCCAGCGGCCGGCGCGGCATGGGCATCCACCGGATGATGGTCAAGGGCGGCCGGCGCTTGGGGCTCCTGCTCGCGAACCCGCCGCTGTCGCTGTTCCACGCCGCGGCCGAGGCGCGCGGCGAGCCGCTCGAGATCGCGGTCTCGCTCGGCCTGGAGCCGGCGGTCGTCGTCGCCTCGGTGGTCAAGGTCGGCCCGCTGGTGCCGGACAAGATGGCGGTGGCCGGCGCGCTGCGCGGCGCGCCGGTGGAGATGGTCGACGCCGAGACCGTCGCGCTGCAGGTGCCGGCGCGCGCCGAGATCGTGATCGAGGGCCGCGTGCTGCCTGGCGTGCGCGAGGCCGAAGGTCCGTTCGGCGAGAACACCGGCGCGTACTTCAGCAACGCGAGCCCGGTGATCGAGGTCAGCGCGGTGACGCACCGGCGGGAGCCGATCTATCCCGGCCTGACGCCGTGGGGCAACGACGTCGACATGCTGCTGTGGCTCGCCGCCGGCACCGAGATGCTCGGCCAGTTGCGCGCGCAGGTGGCCGGCGTCGTCGACCTGGAACTGACCGGCGGCACGGCCGGCTTCGCGATGGTCGTCGCCGTGCGCGGCACGCCGCGCACCGAGGTGCGGCGGCTGATCCACCTCGCGCTCGCGCTGGACAAGCGGCTGAAGATGGTGACCGTGGTCGACGACGACGTCGACATCCGCGACCCGCGCGAACTCGCCTGGGCGATGGCGACGAGGCTGCGCCCGGCGCGGGACACGGTCGTGATCGACGGCACCGAGGTCTACGTCATCGACCCGGCCGGCGGCGCCCCGGGTGAAGGCTCGAAGATCGGCTTCGACGCGACCCGCGGCAGCGCCGATGCGGCCTTCGACAAGGCCCGGCTCGAGCCGGCGGCGCTGGCGCGCGTGCGCGCGGTGCTCGGCGACCTGATGCAGTGAGCGGCGGCACGAAGATGGCGGCGATGAAACTCGTGGTGGGCATGTCCGGCGCCAGCGGCGCGATCTACGGCATCCGCATCCTCGAGGTGCTGCGCGACGCCGGCGTCGAGACGCACCTGGTGATGTCGGACTCGGCCAAGCGCACGATCCCGTACGAGACCGACTACTCGGTCGACGCGGTCAAGGAACTCGCGACCCACGTGCATCCGATCGGCGACGTCGGCGCGTGCATCTCGTCGGGCTCGTTCAAGCACCACGGCATGGTGATCGCGCCGTGCTCGATCAAGACGCTGTCGGCGATCGCGAACTGCTTCAACACCAACCTGCTGATCCGCGCCGCCGACGTGACGCTGAAGGAGCGGCGCCGGCTGGTGCTGATGCTGCGCGAGACGCCGCTGCACCTGGGCCACGTGCGGCTGATGGCGCAGGCCACCGAGAGCGGCGCGGTGCTGGTGCCGCCGATGCCGGCCTTCTACCACCGGCCGAAGACGCTCGAAGACGTGATCATGCAGTCGGTGAACAAGGCGCTCGACCAGTTCGACCTGGACCTGGACCTGTTCAAGCGCTGGACCGGCAACGAGGAGCGCGAGGCGGCGCGCAGTCGCTGAGCGCGTGCAGCGGCGATGGCGGCGTCGGCTTCCACGACCGAGCGGGCGACCGCGCTGCAGTTGCAGGGCGAAGTCTGCGCCGGCCAGGGCGAGGGCGCGGGCTTCGTGCAGCTGCCGTGGGTGCGACGCGAGTTCGCGGCCAAGCTCGGCTTCGAACCCTATCCGGGCACCTTCAACCTGCGCATGGCCGGCGCCGACTGGGACGCGGCGCGCGAGCGCATCGCGCACGAACCCGGCATCCCGATCACGCCGGAGCCCGGGTTCTGCCCGGCCCGGTGCTTTCGCGTTGTGCTCGACGGCCGCGTCACCGGCGCCGCGGTGCTGCCCGAGGTGCCCGGCTACCCCGGCGACAAGCTCGAGATCGTCAGCGCGGTGCCGGTGCGGCGCACGCTCGGCGTCGCCGACGGCGACCGCATCGCCGTGCACCTGGTGTGCTGATGGGCACGCTGCAGCATTGCGCGGCCTGCGGCACGGCCCTCGCGCCGGTGCCGCGCGGCAGCCACGCGCGCTGCGCGCGCTGCGGCACGGTCGCCTGGCGCAACCCGCTGCCGGTGGCGCTGGCGCTGGT
>JAFLDG010000249.1 GCA_017302495.1 Burkholderiales bacterium | reverse complement strand
GCGTCGGCCCCGGCGGGTTGATGCGCGGGATCCCGGCGGCGATCGATCGGCCCGGCGCGCCGGCGCCGACCGGCGCTTCCGGTCAGCCGACGGCTTCGATGCGCAGGATCGCGAGCGACAGGTTGTCGCCGCCGCCGCGGGCGCGCTGCCGTGCCTTGCCGACCAGCATCTCGCTGGCCTCGCGCGGCGGCAGCGCGTGCAGGATCGCGCCGAGTTCCTTTGGCGTGAAGTAGTGCCACAGGCCATCGCTGCAGGCCAGCAGCGAGTCGCCGTGCTCGAGCCGCTCGATCTGCCCGAGCGTCACCGGCGGGTCCTGCTGCGTGCCGAGGCAGCCGGTGAGCAGGTTGCCCTGCGGATGGGTCAGCGCCTCCTCCTCGCTGAGCCGGCCTTCGTCGACCAGGCGCTGGACGAAGCTGTGGTCGTTGGTGCGCGTGACCATCCGGTCGCCGCGGAAGTGGTAGACGCGCGAATCGCCGGCATGGGCGACCGCGACCGACAGGTCCGGCTCCAGCAGGAAGCCGGCGAGGGTGCTGTGCGGTTCCTCCTCGGCGGTGAGCGCGGTCAGCTTGATCATCAGGTGCGATTCGGTGACCAGCTGGCGCAGCGTCGCGCACGGGTCGTCGCGCCCCGGCGCATGGCGCTCGAAGATCTGGCGCGCGGTCAGCATCACCTGGTCGGCCGCCTTGCGCCCGCCGCTCTTGCCGCCCATGCCGTCGGCGACGACGCCGAGCGCGCAGCCCGGCACGCGGCCGTGGACCAGGATCTCGACCTGGTCTTGCTGGTAGGCGCGGTCGCCCCGGTGCAGCCCGGTGGCCGCATGCATGCGGAAGGCCGGCGCTGGTGGGTTCATGACGACGAATATAAACTCGGGCGCGTGGACGAAGGTCTCCGGATTGATGACAACTTGCACTCGGTGCAGCGGCAACTGATCGAACTGCGCATCGAGCATGCGGATCTGGACGACCTGATCGACCGCACGAGCGGTACTTTGCCGCACGACGACCTCGCCCTGCGCCGGCTGAAGAAGCGCCGCCTGCGGCTGCGCGACCGGATCGCGCGGCTCGAAGCCGAGCTCGAGCCGCCGCTGCCGGCTTGAATCCCGCCGCCGCCCCGCTGCCCGAGCGTGTCGCCGCGGCCTTCGCCGGCGACGGGCCGCTCGTCCGGCACGATCCGGCGCTCGCGCAGCGCGAGGTGCAGCAACGGCTCGCCGGTGAAGTCGCCGCCGCGATCGAGGCCCGCGTCGCGCTGGTGGCCGAAGCCGGTACCGGCGTCGGCAAGACCTTCGCCTACCTGGTGCCGCTGCTGCTCGCGGGCCGGCGAGCGCTGGTCAGCACCGCGACCAAGGCGCTGCAGGACCAGCTCTACCTGCGCGACCTGCCGTGGCTCGCCGATGCGCTCGGCCTGCCGCTGCGCCGGGCGCTGCTGAAGGGCCGGGCCAGCTACCTGTGCCGGCACCGGCTGCAGCAGGCGCGCGCGAGCGCGACGCTGGCCGATCGCGCGTCGGTGCGGCTGCTCGCGCGCATCGAGCAGTGGGCGCCGGCGACACGCAGCGGCGACCTGGCCGAGCTGCCGGGGCTGGACGAACGTTCACCGCTGTTGCCGCTGGTCACCTCGACGCGCGACAACTGCCTCGGCAGCGACTGCCCGCAGTGGGGTTCGTGCCACGTGATGCAGGCGCGGCGCGAGGCGATGGCGGCCGACCTCGTGGTGATCAACCACCATCTCTTCTTCGCCGACCTGGCGCTGCGCGACAGCGGCGTCGCCGAGTTGTTGCCGACGGTCGACGCCGTGGTGTTCGACGAGGCGCACCAATTGGTCGAGACCGGCGTGCAGTTCCTCGGCCGCACGCTCGGCACGGCGCAACTGCTCGACACCGCCCGCGACCTGCTCGCGGCCGGACTGCAGCACGCGCGCGGGCTGCGCGACTGGAACGCCCTGGCGGGTGCGCTGCAGACCGCGGCACGCGAGCTGCGGTTGGCCTGCGCCGGGCCGCTGCACGAGGTGCGCGGCCTGCTCAAGCTGCGCTGGCGCGAACGCGCCGGCCGCCCGGACCTCGACGCGGCGCTTGCCGCCTGCGCCGCCGCGCTCGACCGCGGCACGCAGGCGCTCGACGACGTGGAGGCGATGGCCCCCGACTTCCCGCGGCTGCGCGAACGGCTGGAGGCGCTGCGGGATTCGGTGCGACGCTTCGGCGGCCCGGCGCCGGCCGACCGTGTGCGCTGGATCGACCTGTCGCCGCAACAGGCGCGGCTGGTCGAGTCGCCGCTGGACCTGCGCGACGCGATGGCCGAGCAGCTCGCGCGGGCGCCGAAGGCCTGGGTCTTCACCTCGGCCACGCTCGGCGACGACGAGCGCCTGAGCTGGTTCACGCGCGCGGCCGGCCTCGACGACGCGCGAACGCTGCGCGCCGGCAGCCCCTTCGACTACGCCGCGCAGGCGCGGCTGTGGGTGCCGCTGCCGTTCCCGCTGCCGAACGAAGCCGGCCATCCGGCCGCGGTCGGGCGGCTGGCCGCCCGCTGCGCGCGCGAACTCGACGGCCGCACCTTCGTGCTGACGACCACGCTGCGCGTGCTGCCGGTCATCGCCGAGGCGCTGCGCGCGGCGCTCGCCGACAGCGGGATCGAGGTGCTGGTGCAGGGCGACCAGCCGCGCCGGCTGCTGCTCGAGCGCTTCCGCCGCGGGCACGGCTGCGTGCTCGTCGGCTCGCAGAGCTTCTGGGAAGGCATCGACGTGCCCGGCGATGCGCTGCAGTGCGTGCTGATCGACAAGCTGCCGTTCCCGCCGCCGAACGATCCGCTGGTCGAGGCGCGCGTGCAGCAGATCGAGGCGCGCGGCGGCCGGCCCTTCGACGAGTACTTCGTCGCCGAGACCGCGGTGTCGCTGAAGCAGGGCGCGGGCCGCCTGATCCGCTCGGAAAGCGACCGCGGCCTGCTGGTCGTCTGCGACCCGCGGCTGCGGCGCATGGGCTACGGCGCCAGGCTGCGCGCCGCGTTGCCGCCGATGACCGAGCTGGGCGACGAGACCGCCGTGTTCGACTGGTTGGCCACGCTCGCCGCGGCCCACTGATCGGCTGCCCGCGAGGCGGCCGTCAGTTCCAGATGTGCCACCAGGCCTTCTGCTGGCGGCGGATGCCGGTTTCGGGCAGCTTGCTGTCCGGGAACGTCGCCTTGAAGACCCGGTTCGCGTCGTCGCGCAGCGTGTCCAGGCCGAGCCGGTCGTAGCTCTGCACCAGGATGAACAGCGCTTCTTCGGTGGCCGGCGCGCGCTGGAAGTCCACCACCGCCTGCTGCGCGCGGTTCGCCGCCGCGACGTAGGCGCCGCGCAGGAAGTAGTAGCGCGCGACGTGCACCTCGTACGAGGCCAGCGAGTTGACGATGTAGTCCATGCGCAGCCGCGCATCCGCGGCGTACGTCGAATCCGGGAACTGGTCGACCAGTTGCTTGAAGGCCTGGTGCGCCTCGCGCGAGGCCTGCTGGTCGCGTTCGGACAGGTCCTGGCCCGCCAGGCTGCCCATGATGCCGATGTCGTCGTTGAAGTTGATCACGCCGCGCAGGTACAGCGCGTAGTCCAGCGCCGGGCTCGACGGGTTGAGCTTGATGAAGCGTTCGACCGAGGCCAGCGCCTGCGCCCGTTCGCCGCTGCGCCACTGGGCATAGGCCATGTCGAGCAGCGCCTGCTGCGCGAGCAGCGTGCCGGCGGCGCGGCCCTCGACCCGCTCCAGCGTCTTGATCGCCTGGGCCCAGTTGCCGGCGTTCATCTCCGCCTTGGCATCGGCATACAGCGCCTCGACCGACGCGTTCGGGTTCAGCGCCTCGGTCTTGGTGCTGCTGCAGCCCGCGAAGGCGATCGCACAGGCGCACAGCGCGGCGCGCAGGAGGGCAGGCCGAAGGGCGGGAACGGACATCGGGTCGGGGCAGCCGGCGCGGGGAGCGCCGCACAATCGAGGCGTGACGAAGTATAGGGTTCCCCCGTCGGCGGACCGGCCCTGCGCGCCCGAGGTGGCGGCCGAGGACGACGACGAAGCGGCGCCGGACGAGGCCGCCGCGGCCAACGAAACGCGTTCGTGCCGGGTCGACGGCGCCGCGCACGGGCAACGGCTGGACAAGGTGCTCGTCGCGCTCGCGCCCGAGTTCTCGCGCAGCCACCTGCAGTCGCTGGTGCACGGCGGCCATGTCCGGCTCGACGGCCTTGCCGTGACGCTGCCGGCCCGCCGCGTACACGCCGGCCAGCAGCTGCTGCTCGAACTGGTGCCGACCGCCGAGAGCCGCGCCTTCACGCCGCAGCCGATGGCGCTGGCGGTCGTGTACGAGGACGCCGACCTGTTGGTGCTGGACAAGCCGGCCGGCCTGGTCGTGCATCCGGCCGCCGGCAACTGGTCGGGCACGCTGCTCAACGGCCTGCTCGCGCACCATGCCGCTGCCGCCGCGCTGCCGCGCGCCGGCATCGTGCACCGGCTCGACAAGGACACCTCGGGGCTGATGGTCGTGGGCAAGACGCTGGCCGCCGTCACCGGCCTGGTCCGGGCGATCGCCGCGCGCGAGGTGCAGCGCATCTACCTCGCGCTCGCGACCGGCGCCGTGACGCCGGCGGTGCGCACCGTCGATGCGCCGATCGGCCGCGACCCGGCCGTGCGCGTGCGCATGAAGGTGCTGGCCGGCGGCAAGCCGGCGCGCACCGATCTGCGCTGCCTGCGCACGCACGGCGGCGTCAGCGCCGTCGAGTGCACGCTGCACACCGGCCGCACGCACCAGATCCGCGTCCATCTCGCGCACATCGGCCATCCGCTGGTCGCCGACCGCCTGTACGGCGGCGCGCCGGCGCTCGGCCTGCAGCGGCAGGCGTTGCACGCGGCGCGCCTGCGCTTCGTGCATCCGGTCGGCGGCCAGGTGCTGGCGTTCGAGGCTGCGCCGCCGGCCGACTTCGCGGCAGCCTGGGCGCTGGTGATGGCCGGCCCGGCGGGCGGGCGCGGCGCCTGAGGCGCCCACAGGCGCCGCTTGCACGGCTACAATTCCGGCCGACGCAGGTGCTGCAGCGGGCTACGAGCCGACGCCGGCACCCGACGGCCCGCCCGATGCGAAACCGGCCACCGACCAGGTAGGCCATTCGGTGCGGACCCCGATCCTGCCAACCCTTTGACCCCTGCTCTCGGGCCGTGCGGCCGCGTCGCGGCGGCATCGACACAACGGCCCATCGCGCCGCGACCCGCGAGGGCGGCGGCAAACGGAACCGGACCGAACCGATGAACACCCAGGATGCGAAGCGCGTCCTCGAAACGGCGCTGATCTGCGCCCCGGCCCCGCTGCCGATGCGCGAGCTGCTGACGCTGTTCGACCAGCAGCTCGCGCCGGACACGGTGCGCGCCCTGCTCGACGAACTGGTGCAGGACTGGCACGGCCGCGGCTGCGAACTGGTCACGCTCGCCTCCGGCTGGCGCTTCCAGAGCCGGCCCGAGATGCGCGAGTACCTGGACCGGCTGAACCCGGAGAAGCCGCCGCGCTATTCGCGCGCGGCGCTGGAGACGCTGGCGATCATCGCCTACCGCCAGCCGGTCACGCGCGGCGACATCGAGGACATCCGCGGCGTCACCGTCACGACCCAGATCGTCAAGGCGCTCGAGGACCGCGGCTGGATCGAGGCCATCGGCCATCGCGAGACCGCGGGCCGGCCGGCGCTGTACGCGACGACGCGCCAGTTCCTCGACGACCTCGGGCTGGCATCGCTCGACCAACTGCCGGCGCTGCACGTCGGCGATGGTGTCGATGCCGCGGCGCTGCAGGCCTCGCTGCTCGAAGCCGGCCTCGCGGCCGGCGGCGCGCCGGCCGACGCCGGGGCCGGCGAGGCCGCCACCGTCGCGGACGCTGCCGCCGGCGACGCCGGGCAGCCCGCAGGCATGACGGCCGCCGAAGCCGACGCCGAAGGCGAAGCGCAAGCCCCGTCCGTGGCCCCGGCCGCGGCGGACCTCGACCGAACCGCACCCGTGGCCGCTGCCGAAACCGACCCGGCGCCGATCACCCCCGCTGCCTCACCGGACCCCGCTGCATGAACGCCCCCGACTCCGCGCTGCCGACCCTGCCCGTCGAGACCGCCGGCGACAACGAGACACCGGCGGCGCCGGTGAAGCGGCGGCGCCGCGCGTCGCA
>JAFLDG010000248.1 GCA_017302495.1 Burkholderiales bacterium | reverse complement strand
ACGGCAAGCGCGCGCAGCGCGAGGCCGCCGTCGCGGCCGCGCGCGAACGGCTGGCCGCGCAGCTGGCCGCGGCCGGGCTGAAGGCCGAGGTGCAGGGCCGGCCGAAGCACCTGTACAGCACCTGGCGCAAGATGCAGGGCAAACGGCTCGACGTGGACCGCATCTACGACCTGCGCGCGCTGCGCGTGGTCGTCGACGACGTCGCCGCCTGTTATGCCGCGCTCGCACTGGTGCACGAGCGCTACGTGCCGGTGCCGGGCGAGTTCGACGACTACATCGCGCGGCCCAAGGCCAACGGCTACCAGTCGCTGCACACCGTGGTGCGCGGCGCCGACGGCGTGGCGCTCGAGGTGCAGATCCGCACCCGGCAGATGCACGAGCGGGCCGAACACGGCGTGGCCGCGCACTGGGCCTACAAGGAGGCCGGTGCGCGCGGTTACGCCGGGGTCAGCGCGGCCGGCGCTTTCGAGGAGCGTGTCGCCGAGGCGCGGCGCGCGGTGCTGCGCGAACTGCTCGCCTGGGAGCGCGAGCTGAGCGCGGGCGAGCGCGCCGCGGCGGAGGGCCTGTTCGACGACCGGATCTACGTCTTCACGCCGCAGGCGGCGGTGATCGAGCTGCCGGCCGGGGCGACGCCGCTGGATTTCGCCTACGCGCTGCACACCAACGTGGGCCACCGCTGCCGCGGCGCGAAGGTCGATGGTGCGCTGGTGCCGCTGCACACGCCGCTGGCCAACGGCCAGACGGTGGAGATCGTGACCGCGAAGGAAGGCGGGCCGTCGCGCGACTGGCTCGGCAACGACCCGGCCTACCTGAGGAGCCCGCGCGCACGCGCCAAGGTGCGCGCCTGGTTCAACGCGCAGGCGCAGGCGACGACCGTGGCCCGCGGCCGGGAACTGGTGGAGAAGCTGCTGCAGCGCGAGGGGCGCACGGCCGTCAAGCTCGAGGCGCTCGCCGAGCAGGCGGGATTCGCCGACGCCGACGCGCTGTTCGAGGCGGTCGGCAAGGACGAGCACTCGCTGCGCCACCTCGAACAGCTGCTGCGCCGGCCCGCGGCGGCGCGGGCGCCCGACGAAGGGCTCGCACTGCGCCGGCCGCGTGCCGAAACCGCCGGCGACAAGGGCGGCGTGCGGGTCGTCGGCGTCGAGTCGCTGCTGACGAATCTCGCGCGCTGCTGCCGGCCGGCGCCGCCCGATCCGATCGGCGGCTTCGTCACGCGCGACAAGGGCGTCGCGATCCACCGCGCCGACTGTGCGAACTACAGGCACATGCTCGCGCGATCGCCCGACCGCGCGATCGCGGTGACCTGGGGCCGCGCGCGTGCCGAGGCCGACGCGCGATATGCGGTGGACCTGCAGATCGAGGCCGAGGATCGGCAGGGCCTGCTGCGCGACCTCTCGGAGCTGCTGGCCAAGGAGCGGATCAACGTCACCGGCGTGAACACCCGCAGCGTGCCCGACGCGCGCGGCCGCACCGCGTGGATGACATTCACGGTCGAGGTCGCCGACACGATGCGCCTCGGGGCGGTGCTCGCCGCGCTGACGCGCGTGCCCGGCGTGCGCAGCGCCCGGCGCCGGTGAGCCGGGCAGGGCGCGGCCGGCGGCCGAGCCCGCCGGCCGCGCTGCTAGAATGCGCGGCTGCGCAGGCGCGTAGCTCAGCTGGTTAGAGCACCACCTTGACATGGTGGGGGTCAGGGGTTCGAGTCCCTTCGCGCCTACCAAGTGTTTGATTCTCCGCGGGAAAGCGGCCGCCACGGCGAACAAGGCGCTCTGAAAAGAGCATTGATCGTTTCGCTGGACCTGGAGATCAACGCTATGAAGTTCTGCACCCTCGTGGACGGCTACGCGGCAACCACTGCGCGGCCCGGTCAATCCGCCGCTCGACTGATGTTCTGGACCGAGCGCCTGGGCGAGCTGGAACTGCTCGACATCACGCCCGAGCATGTCGACGCCGGCCTCGTGCACCTGGCCGAGCGCGGCAAGCTGCGGCCGGTCCGCGGCGGCGCTCCGGTGCGCACCGGCAAGCCCTTGTCGCCCGCCACCCTCACGCGCTACGGCACCGACCTGGCCGGCGTGTTCCGCTTCGCCCGCCGCCAGCGCCTGGTGCCGCGCACCTGGACGTCCCCGACGAAGGGCCTCGAGGTCGCGCAGTCGCCGCTGCGTCACGACTACATCAGCGCCGACGACAAGGACAAGCTGGTGCGGATCGCGCGCATGGTCGACTCGCGCTGGGGTCGCATGGCTGCGTTGATCGAGGTGGCGTTTTCCAGCGGCTGGCGCGCCGGCAATCTGCACGACCTGAGCTGGGACCGCGTGGATCTGGAGTCCGGCGTCATCACGGCGCCGACCAGCAAGAGCGGCCAGCCGCTGGTGACCCCGGTCTCCACGGCGGCGCTGGCCGAGCTGCGGCGCCTGCCCTGCACGCATGCGCGCGTGTTCTGCAACCGCCGCGGCGGCGCCTATCACTACCGCGACTTGTGGGAGCGGATCACCGCGCTGGCCGGCATGAAGGGCAAGGTCTTCCACATGCTGCGCCACGGCTGCGCGTCGACGCTGGCGGCCGCGGGCGCCTCGCAGGCGCAACTGATGGCGCACATGGGCCACGCGTCGCTGGCGTCGTCGCGGCGCTACCTGCATGCCGACATCGTCAACAAGCGGGCGCTGGCGCAGCGCGTGTTCGGGTAAGGGGGGCGTCCGTGAGTCCGGACGAGCTGCAGGCGCACACGCTGGCCGAGCTCGAGCGCCACAAGGTCCACGCCCTGCGCGTCGCGGCCCAACACCGGGCGGAGCAGGCCGCGGCGAAGGCCGCCGGCGAGACCGGCATAGTGCGCACGCTCGGCGTGCTCATTGACCGGTACGAGGCTGCGGCCATGCGCGCCGAGTTGCAGCGCCGCGATCGTGTCGCCGCCCACGGTGGCCGCAAGGCGCGCGCGTCCAGCAAGGCCGCCCGGCAGGCGCAGGCCGGCGCCGATGCTGTGAAGCTGGAAGACCTGTTCGCCGCCGCCTGGCGCCACGGCATGGGCCGGGTGAAGCTGCAGGCGGCCGCGGCCGACGAGCTGAACCGGCGCGAGGAGCGGCTGCGCGAGCAGCTGATCGCCATGCAGGAGGTAGGCAACAAGGCCGGGCAGCGCCGGCTCTCGTCCCAACTGGAGCAGCTGCGCCGACAAGGGGTGCTGTGCACCGTGCACCGCGCCGGCAAGTGGATTCAGCGCCGCGGCGGTGGGCCGTGAGACCCCCCTTGCGGCGCATGCCAGTTGCCCAGAAATTCACGAGGGCCGCACTTTGCGGCCCTCGTCGCTTTTACTGCTCGCATCGCCGTGGCGGGCCACAAGCTCATGCGGGAGCAAACGGCAGGGGAGGCGCGCCGGTGATGACCGACGGGCGGGATTGCCTGTCGCCTGTCGAGGCCGCTGCGTTCCTCGGGTGTTCGGAGCGGACCGTGTTTTCTCGACTGCGCGATGGATCGATCGGCAGTCGGCTGCAGGGACGGTCTCGGGTCATCGAAGTTGCCGAGCTCGAGCGGTTTCGGGCTGCCACCGGGGGCGCGCCGGCTGTCACGGACGGGGATTGCCTGTCGCCCGGCGAGGCCGCTGCGTTCCTCGGGTGTTCGGAGCGGACCCTGTTTTCCCGACTGCGCGATGGATCGATCGGCAGTCGGCTGCAGGGACGGTCTCGGGTCATCGAAGTTGCCGAGCTGAAGCGGTTCCAGGCAACGGGCGGCCGGCCCGCGAAGTCGATGGCCTGGCCGACCGTGGTCGCGTCAGACCTGCAGTGCATCAAGCTGCTGCTGCAACTGGCGCGCGCTGACCCAACAGACGCCGCCGCGACGCATGGGAGGCTGCAGGCCGCGGAAACGCTGGCCGCGCGAGCCGGGATCGTGGCCGACCACGCCAGCGAACGCCTGGCTCGAGTGAGGATTCAGCCCGACTCGGCCTGGCTCAGTCTCGCGCCGTCAGGATGATGCGGGCGCCGGGTTGGCGGTTCACCCAAGCGGGTGAACCAAGGAGCGGGGGCAAGCAGCGCCGGCGGCATCGCTGGCCCCTTTCCCCCTGTATGCGCGCGGCCGCGCGCGGTGTGTCCCATGTTCACCTCGGAGTTGACACGCAAGGTGAACACGCCGGGCCATGGGTCCTCCCCAGCCGCAAGCCTCGCGGGTCGATTGCGTCGCGCGAGGTGTGTAGACAGCGGGGCGCCGGCAAGGTGAACTGCCTGCTCGTGGGCCCGCGCCTGCCGGCACGGGCGGCCGGATGAACGCCGACGACGCGCGCGTCGCGCTCGAGCTGCGTTCGATGCGCGTCGAGCTGGCCGAACTGCGCGAGGACCTGGCCACGCTGTTGCGGCGGCAACTGAAGCGGGAAGACCGGCGCATCGCGCTGGCGCTGTGGCCATGGGCGGGCGAGATCGTGTGCGGGGAGAAATTCATCGCCACGAGCCTCAGCGAGCTCGCCCTGGGCGATCGCAGCGCCTACGGCGAGGCCGCCCGCGAGCTGATCGCCGAAGCCAACGGCGACGGCACCGACCTGCGGCCGTTCGGCGAGTTCCTTGCGCGCATGGAAGGCGTACCGCTGGCCGGCTGGCGCCTGGTCGATGCCGGCGATGTCCACGGCGTGCGCCGCTGGCGGCTGCGACGGGTCGGCGAGGCACTTTGACCCGTATCGCTGGTGCACGGCGGCGCCCACGGCCCACCATGCCGACACCCCGCGCTCGAGGCCCGCACCGTGATCCTCAACCCTTGCAGGCAATCCCGTCACTTGCAGCACTTGCAGGCGCACTTGCAGCCGCTTTCGGGGGTGGCTGCAAGTGAAAACCGCAGTGGCGGCAGGCACTTGCGCCGGGTTGCAGCCGTTGTCGGCGCAACGGCCCTCGCGCGTAAGGCGCGCGCTGGCGTGGCGCGACGCGGCAGCCGCGAACACACGCCCGCCCAGGCGCATAACTTCGAGGGGTGCCTGCAAGTAGCCGCCTATCGCCGGCTTGCTCGTCCTGCCTGTGTCGCCGGCCGCTACCCATCCGCGCTCAAGGGGGTGGGGTGTGAAGCGCCGCTGGCGCCCGCGACGGGTCAGCGGGCTGCTTTGACCCGTACCGCTCGCCGCCGGCAGCGCGGCCGGTCAGCATGTCGCCACCAACACCGCCGAGGCCACCCGTGATCATCACCCCCAGCATTCCGAACGCCGCGCACACGCCCAGCGAGCAGCGCATCGCCCAACTGCTCGGGCGCGCCGACGCCTATCCGCTGGGCCACTACTTCAGCCGGGCCGCGGCCAGCGGCGAGCCGATCAAGGTCCCGCTGCCGGCGCAAGCCCTGACCATGCGCCGCGACCTGAGCGCGAGCGTCGCCAGCGGCGGCGGCTACTTGGTCGGCACGAAGACCACCGGTCCGGCGAGTTTCATCGAAGGGTACGACGCTTTCGCCGACGCGCTGGTCATGACCGGCCTGTCATCGCCGACCGTGATCCCGCGCGTCGCGACGCAGCCGAGCGGCTACTGGATCGCCGAGGGCGCCTCGATCACCGAGAGCCAGCCGGTGTTCGGGTCGGTGACGCTGGCGCCGCACTGGCTGTGCCTGTACCTGCAACTGAGCCGGCAGCTGAGCCTGCAGAGTCCCGAAGCCGAGCCGATCATCATCGCGACCATCGCCGAAAGTTTCCGGCTGTCGCTGATGACGGCGCTGCTCGGCGTGGGTGGCGGCGCGCAGCCGCGGGGCCTGGCCGGGACCACCGGCGTGAACGCCATCAACGGCGCCGGCTTCGACGCCGGCGACGCGCGCGACATGTTCGAGCCGATCCTGGCCGCAGGCGGCCGCCTCGATCGGATCCGCTGTTTCGGCCCGCCCGCGGTCTGGAAGCTGCTCGCGGCGCGCGAGTTCAGCACCGGCAGCGGCCGGCCGATCGCCGACAAAGGCACCATCGAAGGCCAGCCCTTCGCGCCGGTGGCGCAGGCGCCGGCATCGACGCTGATCGCGGCCGACATGGGCCGGGTCGTCGTCGGCATCTTCGACGGTCTCGCCGCGTCGCTCGAGGTCGATCCGTACAGCGACTTTCGTTCCGGCGTCGTCGCCTATCGCCTGCTGGTCGGCGTGGACATCGGCGTCCTGACGCCGGCCGCGGTCTCGGTCGCCACGAGCGTGAGCTGAAACCCAGTGCTGCACGGTCGAGCGTTGAACGCCTTCGCGCCGAAGGGCGCGGCCCGCCAGTCTGCGCCGCCGCCGCGCCGCACCGAGCGGCCGG
>JAFLDG010000247.1 GCA_017302495.1 Burkholderiales bacterium | reverse complement strand
GCGCCCGCCGTGGCGTTCGACCTGCGCGACCTCGGCATCGCAGACGAGCGATGCGCCCGCGCGCCGCGCGCCGCGCAGGTAGCCCTGGTGCAGCGCGTGCACGTCGATGTCGGCGGCAGCGGGTTCGTAGGCGGCGCCGAGCACGCGCTCGGGCCGCAGCACCGGCAGCAGCGCGAGCGTCTGCGCGCGGTCGAGCCGGCGCGAACCGGGTGCCATGCGCGCGAGCAGCTCGACATGTTCGTCGAGCGCGTCCGCCTGCTCCGGCGCCGCGACGAGCAGCGAACCGCGCGGCGTCAGGATCGGCTGGTCCGCGAAGCCCGCCGGCGGCGCGTCGAAGAAGGCGCGGCTGGCGAGCGTGAGCGCGCGCACCTGCGGCGTGCCGTAGCTCGCGATGTACATCGCTGCCGAGCGGCCGGTGCTGTGGTAGCCGGGTTGCGACTCGCGCTCGAGCAGCGTCACGCGGCCATGCGGCGCGAGGAAGTGCGCGACCGACGCGCCGGCGATGCCGGCGCCGATGATCAGGAAGTCGCTGGTCTGCATGGGTTGTCGATGGTCGGGCACGGCCGGGGCTGCGGCCGCGCGGCCCGCAGCATAGGCGAAGGCCGGATGCAAGCCCGCGGATGGTCGCGGTCGTCCCTAGCGTGAAGGGTGCCCCTGCGGGCGGCTTTGGCGTACATATGCGCGCTCGTTGCGAACAGACAGACAGAGTGAGGGAGCCGTCCACGATGCGCGGTCCAGTGCGCGCCCGGTTCCGCTTGCGCGAATGAGGACGGAGCTGCTGCCGGACAAGGGGCTGCACGACGAGCAGGTCGGGCAGCTGATCGTCGGTCGCTCGGCGGTGCACCTGCAGACCATGGCGCAGTTGCGCGGCATCGCGGCGAGCGAGGCGCCGGTGCTGATCGAAGGCGAGACCGGCAGCGGCAAGGAACTGGCCGCCCGTGCGATCCACTACGGCGGCGTGCGCCGGCATGCGCCGTTCGTGCCGGTGAACTGCGGCGCGCTGCCCGACACGCTGATCGAGAGCGAGCTGTTCGGCGTGCAGCGCGGCGCCTTCACCGACGCCCGGCACACGCGCAGCGGCCTCGTCGCCGAAGCGGCCGGCGGCACGCTGTTCCTCGACGAAGTCGACGCGCTGAGCGCGAAGGCGCAGGTGACGCTGCTGCGCTTCCTGCAGGACCAGCGCTTCCGGCCCGTCGGCACCGCGCGCGAGCAGTGCACCGACGTGCGCATCGTCGCCGCGTCGAACCGGCCGCTCGACGCGCTGGTCGCGCGGCAGGGGTTCCGCGCCGACCTGCTCTACCGGCTGAAGATCCTGCACGTGGTGCTGCCGCCGCTGCGCGCCCGCGGCGACGACGTCGAGCTGCTCGCCGAACACTTCGTCGCATTCTTCGCGCAGAAGTACGGCCGCGAGCCGCGACCGATCCATGCCGCGACACGGGCCTGGCTGCGGCGGCATCCCTGGCCGGGCAACGTGCGCGAGCTCGAGAACTGGGTCCACCGCCAGTTCCTGATGTGCCCCGGGCCGACGCTGCACCACGAACCGCCTGCCGCCGCCGCCGCGCTGGACGACGCGCTGCGTCCGACGGCGACGGGCTTCGCCCAGGCCAAGGCCGAAGCGGTGCGGCGCTTCGAGTGCGACTATCTGCAGCGGGTGCTGGACGAGGCGGGCGGCAACGTCAGCCGCGCCGCGCGCCTGGCCGGCAAGGAACGCCGCGCCTTCGGCAAGCTGCTGAAGAAGCACGGCATCGCCGGCCACGCCGGCGATTGATCTTCGCTCGCACAGGGGTTGGGTCGCCGAGGCCGTTGACGGCCCTTTGCTGCTGTTCGGAAGGTCTGCTGTTCCCGTTTCGCCGCGACCGAGAGGCAAAGGCGAGGAGGGGGCAGCCGACTCCGTTCAGCCAAATTCTCATTGGCTCCGGCATCACATCGCTTCGCGATATGAGCCTTCGCCGAAGCGCTGCGCGCTTTCACTCCGTCGGCCGCCCCCTCCTCGCCTTTGCCGGCACCGGCTGCGCGCTCCGGCACCAACGCGAAGACGCTTGGCTCGCCCGGACAGAGGCGGCGTAGATGCACCACAGGCCGGGCCGACGGCGGGGTGGCCAACGGAGCGAATGAGAATTTGGCTGAACGGAGTTGGCCACCCCGTCGGCGGCCCCGTGCGCCGCGTTGAAGCGCCGCAGCGGCTGCTTTCGTCACGACGACGAAGGACAGCTCCGGGCCGCGAGCGAACCTTCGGTTGCCGACGAGTGCCCGCGACTCGGCACGGGTGTCGATAGCGGGTGGGGCACTCGCGACCCACCGGGTCGCCGCCGACCCGGTCTCGGCGCTTGCCGCGGCGAGGCCCAAAGGGACTGCTGCGGCTGGGCGTGGCGCAGGACGTCGGATGTGCGCGGCCGCGTCGGAACGCTTCGCCCGGCTCTTTGGCGCAGGGGAATTCGGGTTGGCATCGGCCTTGCAAGGAGCGCGCGTGCCCATGTCCGACACCGGCAAGTTGTCCCAGGCGATCGAGGCCTACCTCGCCACGCATCCGCTGGCTGCGGATTCGGCCGAGGGGGTCGCGCGCTGGTGGCTCGCGCCGAGTGGGGCGAAGGCTTCGGCCGCGGACGTGGAACCGGCGCTCGAGGCCCTGGTGCGGCGGGGCCGGCTGCGCTGCGTCACGCTGGCCGACGGCAACAAGCTGTACAGCGGCATCGCCGAGGCCGGCGTGTCGCCGATGCGCCGCATGTGACGAGCTGCGGATCCGCCTTTTCGACGAGGAGTAAGTGTCCATGGTGCAGGTCAGTTTCCCCGGCGTCTACATCCAGGAGAAGGCGAGCGGCGTGCGCACGATCACCGGCGTCGCCACGTCGATCGCGGCCTTCGTCGACGCGTTCCCGCGCGGCCCGCTCGACGAGGCCGTCCAGTGCCTGAGCTTCGCCGATTTCCAGCGCGAGTTCGGCGGCATCCACGGCGACAGCCCGGCGAGCTACGGCATCAAGCAGTTCTTCCAGAACGGCGGCAGCGAGTGCTGGGTGGTGCGCGTGGCCGACGGCGCCACGACCTCGGAGGTGACGGTGGACGACACCGCCGGCGCCGGCGGCACGGTGATGTTCCGCGCCCGCGCCGGGCGCCAGATCCGCGGCGAGATCGCGGTCAACCCCGGCGAATGGGGCGACAGCCTGATGCTCGAGGTCGACTACGACAGCACCGACCCGGCGGCGCTGTTCAACCTGATCGTCACCGAAGTCGCGGTCAGCAACGGCCGGCGCAGCGTGCTGCGCACCGAGACCTTCCGCAACCTGACGATGGACCCGGCCCAGCCGAACCACGCGCTCGCGGTGGTCAACGCCGGCTCGCGCCTGGTGCAGCTCGACAACTCGGCCGCGGTCGCGCCGTTCACGCGGCCGGCGGCCACCGGCACGCTCGGCGGCCCCGTCGTGTCGATCCCGGCCAGCCCCTTCGACCTGACGGTGGATGCCGGCGGCGGCGCGCGCAGCTTCAACGTCGTCTACACCGGCACGCCGGACCTGCCGACGCTGCGCCCGCTGATCGAGAACGCGCTGCGCGGCGCGTCGGCCGCGGCCACCACCGACGCCGAGCGCGCGCTGATCGCCGGCGCCACCGTGCGGCTCATCGGCCGCGGCACCGCGGCGTCGCCGTTCCGGCTGCTGTTCAGCGCCGGCCGCGGCGGCAGCGCCTTCAGCCCCGCGGCCACGCTGACCCTCGGCAGCTCGGTGCCGGCCACGCTCACCGCGCTCGGCCTGCCCGGTGCGGCCAACGTCCAGCAATACGCGCTCACCGGCGGCGGCGACGGCACGATGCCGGTCGGCGCGACGCCGATCACCGGCAACCTCGCCGCGAAGACCGGGCTGTACGCGCTCGAGGACGTGGACCTGGTCAACATCCTGTGCCTGCCGCGCGTGGCCGAGCTGTCGGCCACCGACATGAACGCGGTCTACTCGGAGGCCACGACCTACATCGCCGGCCGGCGCGGCTTCCTGCTGATCGACATCCCCGAGCTGACCGCGTCGCTGGACGCGATGCAGACCTGGCTCGCGCAGAACGACTCGCTGCGCAGCCGCGACGCGGCGGTCTACTTCCCGCGCACCTTCTGCCCCGATCCGGTCAACGGCAACCGGCTGCGCAGCATCGCCGCCAGCGGCACCGTCGCCGGGCTGTACGCGCGCACCGACGCCGCCCGCGGCGTGTGGAAGGCACCGGCCGGCACCGAGGCGCGGCTCGAGAACGTGCAGGCGCTGGCCTACACGCTCACCGACCTGCAGAACGGCGCGCTGAACCCGCTCGGCGTGAACTGCCTGCGCACCTTCCCGATCTTCAGCCACATCTGCTGGGGCGCCCGCACGCTCGACGGCGCCGACCAGCTGGCCAGCGAGTGGAAGTACATCCCGATCCGCCGGCTGGCGCTGTTCATCGAGGAGAGCCTGTTCCGCGGCACCAAGTGGGTCGTGTTCGAGCCGAACGACGAACCGCTGTGGGCGCAGATCCGGCTCAACGTCGGCGTCTTCATGAACGGCCTGTTCCGCCAGGGCGCGTTCCAGGGCAGCACACCGCAGGAGGCCTACTTCGTCAAGTGCGACAAGGAGACGACGACCCAGGCCGACCGCAACCTCGGCATCGTCAACATCGAGGTCGGCTTCGCGCCGCTGAAGCCGGCCGAGTTCGTCGTCATCACGATCCAGCAGATCGCCGGCGACCTGCAGGTCTGATCCGGCACCTCAGGAGCACCGACCATGGCCAAGGGATTCGTCGTCAACGCGCACCGCTTCGACCCGTACAAGAACTTCAAATTCCAGATCATGTGGGACGGCCGCGTCGTCGTCGGCGTCAGCAAGGTCAGCGCGCTCAAGCGCACGACCGAGGTCGTCAAGCACCGCGAAGGCGGCGACAACAGCACCGACCGCAAGTCGCCCGGGCGCACCAGCTACGAGGCGATCACGCTCGAGCGCGGCGTCACCCACGACCCCGAGTTCGAGAAGTGGGCCAACCTCGTGCACCCGCTCGACGACCCGGGCATGGACCTGAAGGCTTTCCGCAAGGACCTGGTGCTGCTGCTGAACAACGAGCGCGGCCTCACCGTCAAGCGCTACAAGCTGTTCCGCTGCTGGGTCAGCGAATACCAGGCGGTGCCCGACCTCGACGCGAACGCGAACCAGACCGCGATCGAGATGATGAAGATCGAGCTCGAGGGCTGGGTGCGCGACGAGGACACGCCCGAGCCGGACGAGAACGCGGCCGTGCCGGCGGCGGGTTGACCGGCGCCGCCGGCATGGGTGAGGCGCGATGACCGTCACGCGGGCCTTCGGCGACGCGGGTGCGGACCTGGCCTTCGACTTCGCGCATGCCGACCGGCCGGCGCTGGTGACGGCGCTGCTCGACGCCTGCGCAGCCGTGCCGGGCGGCTGGTGGCCGCGGCCGGTGGGTGCGCGCACCGCGGCGCTGCTCGCGCTGCTGCGCGCGACCGAGGGGCGCGAGGCGCTCGCGCTGACGCTGCGCTGCCCGGCCTGCGGCGCGCCGTTCGAGATCGAACTCGCGCACGATGCGCTCGCGGCCCTCGCGCCGGCAGCGGCGCAGATGCAGCTGGCGCGTGAGGGCGCCGAGGCGTTGACGCTGCGCCTGCCCACCGGCGACGACCTGCGTGCCTGGCGCTCGCTCGCCCCGGCTTGGCCCGGCGAGGTACAGCGCGCGATGCTGGCGCACCTGGCCGTGGCCGGCACGCCGACGGCCGAGGATGCCGCCGCGGCCGCCGACGCGCTGGCGCAGGTCGATCCGCTGGTGTCCTTCGGCGTGGCCTGTACCTGCCCGGCCTGCGGCGCCGCGGCCGAGCCCGAGATCGATCTCGAAGCGGTCGCGCTGCAGCGCCTCGCGGTCCGCCAGCGCAACCTGCTGCACGAGGTCCATGCGCTGGCCTCGCGCTACGGCTGGACCGAAGGCGAGATCCTGGCCGTGCCGCCGGCGCGGCGCGCGCGCTATCTCGAGCTGATCGAGGGGTACGCATGATCCCGCCGGGCCGCCCCCAGGGCGAATGCCGGAGGGCGAAGCCCGAAGGTACCCCGGTGAGCCGGGCGATGCGCAGCGCGCAAGCGCCGCGACCGACGCGGACGCCGCGATCGACCGGCACGGCGCTGAGCGAGGGGCACGGCGCGTTCGGCGCGCAGGAGCGGGCGGTGAGCGACTACTTCGGCGCACTGCTGCGCGCCGCCGGCGCGGCGGCTGCGCTGCCTT
>JAFLDG010000246.1 GCA_017302495.1 Burkholderiales bacterium | reverse complement strand
GCCGCGGGCGACGTCCTCGCCGCGGCGGCGGATCCAGCTTCCCGGCTGCGGCACCTCGAGCACGCGCACCGCGCCGAGGCCGGCGCCGGCAACGGCCTCGCACTGTTCCTGCATGACGATCGCGTCGGCGCCGGGCGGCACCGGCGCGCCGGTGAAGATGCGCGCCGCCGCACCCGACGCGAGCGGCGCGCCGACCGCACCCGCCGCGATGCGCTGCGCCACCGGCAGCAGCGCGCCGGGCGCGCTCACGTCGGCGGCGCGCAGCGCATAACCGTCCATCGAGCTGTTGTCGGCCGGCGGCACGTCGATGGCCGATGCGACGTCGGCGGCCAGGACACGGCCCAGCGCATCCCAGGTCGACACCTCCTCGGCCACCGCGATGCGCCGGCCCTGCGCGGTCGCCACCAGGCGCTCGAGCGCCTCGTCCAGGCTCAGCAGCGGCGGCCGTTCAGCCATGGCGCTCACCGGCGTACTCGAAGCGGCCCGCCTCGCGGATCAGGTGTTCGGCCAGCGGCCCCGGGGCATCCAACGCGAACACCGGCCGCTGCGTCGGCGCCGGCAGCGATTCGGGGGCATCGGTGGCGATGGCCGCGACGAACGGATCGTCCGGGTACATCGGCGCCGCCCCCCGCGCCGCGCGCCAGACCTCGACCTTCAGCAGGTCCGCGTGCTTGAAGCCCTCGATCAGCAACCAGTCCACCGGCTGCATCGTCGCGATCAGGTCGTGCACGCCGAGCTCGGACGCTGCCTCGAAGCTGATGACCTTGGCCAGGCGTTCCCGCGACGCGATCATCACTTCGTAGGCCCCGGCCTCCCGGTGGCGGAAGGTGTCCTTGCCGGCATGGTCGATCTCGAAGCGCTTGTGCGAATGCTTGATCACCGACACACGCTGCCCGCGCGCCCGGAGGGCGCCGATCACGCCCTCGATCAGCGTGGTCTTGCCGGCGCCGGAGACGCCGCAGAAGCCGACGACCTTCATGCGGCGCAATGGTCGGCGATGTAGCGCTTGACCCTCTGGGCATCGGCCGGAAGCACCTCGAAGCGCCGGGGCAATTGCTCCAGGCCCTCGGTGCCCGGCGGCCGCGGCGGCGCGAAGCCCACCGCCTCGGCGATCGTGGCCTCGAACTTGGCCGGCAACGCGGTCTCGAGCACCAGCATCGGCACGCCGGCGCGGCGCCGCTCGAGCGCCACCTTCAGCCCGTCGGCCGTGTGCGGGTCGATCAACACGCCGTGCTGCTGCCGGCAGTGCCGGATCGTGGCCAGCCGGTCGGCATGCGTGCTGCGGCCGGAAACGAAGCCGAAGCCCGGCAGGCGTGCCGCCTCGGCCGCGTCCAGCGTGAAGCCGCCGTCGCGCGCGACCGCATCGCCGAACAGCGCGCGGATGCGCGCCGGATCGCGCCCGACCAGGTCGAAGACGAAGCGCTCGAAGTTCGACGCCTTGCCGATGTCCATCGACGGGCTCGAGGTCTCGTGCGTCTCGGCGCTGCCGCGCACGCGGTAGGTGCCGGTGCGGAAGAACTCGTCGAGCACGTCGTTCTCGTTCGTCGCCACCGCCAGCCGGCCGATCGGCAGGCCCATCGTGCGTGCGACGTGGCCGGCGCAGACGTTGCCGAAGTTGCCGGACGGCACCGTGAAGTCCACCACCTCGTCGTCGCGCGTGGTCGCCTGGAAGTACCCGGCGAAATAGTAGACCACCTGCGCCAGCAGCCGCGCCCAGTTGATCGAGTTCACGGTGCCGATCGAGAAGCGGCGCTTGAAGTCGAGGTCGGCCGACACCGCCTTGACGATGTCCTGGCAGTCGTCGAACACGCCCTCGATCGCGAGGTTGTGGATGTTGGGATCCGCCAAGCTGAACATCTGCGCCTGCTGGAACGGGCTCATCCGCCCGTGCGGCGACAGCATGAAGACGCGGATGCCGCGCCGGCCGCGCATCGCGTACTCGGCCGCACTGCCGGTGTCGCCGCTGGTCGCGCCGAGGATGTTCAGCTCCTGCTTCAGCCGGCCGAGCTGGTACTCGAACAGCGCGCCGAGCAGCTGCATCGCGACGTCCTTGAACGCCAGCGTCGGGCCGTTGGACAGCCGCAGCAGCGCGAGCCCCGGCGCCAGCGGCTGCAGCGGCGTGATGCGGGCGTCGCCGAAGACTTCCGCCGTGTAGGTGCGCCGCACCAGCGCGCGCAGGTCGGCCGCCGGGATGTCGTCGATGTACAGCGACAGCACCTCGTACGCCAGATCCGGGTACGACAGCGGGCGCCAGCGGGCGAGCGTCGCGGCGTCGATGCGCGGATAGCTTTCGGGCAGGTACAGGCCGCCGTCGGGCGCCAGGCCCTCGAGCAGGATCTCGCAGAACGGCCGCTCCTGCGCTTCGCCGCGGGTGCTGAGGTACCTCAACTCAGGTCTTCCTTGCGGATGCGCACGATCGGCGCCAGCACGCTCGGCAGCGCCTGCATCCGCGCCAGCGCCGACACCATGCGGCCTTCGCGCGTCTCGTGCGTCAGGATGATCAGGTCGGTCTGGCGTTCGCCTTCCGCGCTCTCGCGCTGCAGCACCGCGTCGATCGAGATGCCGTCGTCGGCCAGGATGCGGGTGATGTTGGCGAGCACGCCGGCCTCGTCGGCGACGACCAGCCGCAGGTAGAACGACGTGATCACCTCGTCGATCGGCAGGATCGGCGTGTCGGCGATCGCGTGCGGCTGGAACGCCAGCGACGGCACCCGGTGGTCGGGGTCGGCGGTGGCCAGCCGGGTGATGTCGACCAGGTCGGCGATGACCGCACTCGCGGTCGGCTCGGCGCCGGCGCCCTTGCCGTAGTACAGCGTCGGGCCGACCGCATCGCCGTGCACGACGACCGCGTTCATCGCGCCCTCGACGTTGGCCACCAGCCGGCTCGCCGGGATCAGCGTCGGGTGCACGCGCAGCTCGATGCCGCCGGGCGCCGGCAGGTCGTCGCGCCGCTTCGTGATGCCGAGCAGCTTGATCCGGTAGCCCAGCTGCTCGGCATAGCGGATGTCGGCCGGCTGCAGCGCGCTGATGCCCTCGACATGCGCCTTCGCGAACTGCACCGGCACGCCGAAGGCGATCGCGCTCATGATCGTCACCTTGTGGCCGGCGTCGATGCCCTCGATGTCGAAGGTGGGGTCGGCCTCGGCATAACCGTGCGCCTGTGCGTCCTTCAGCGCGGCGGCGAAGTCCAGCCCCTTCGCCCGCATCTCGCTCAGGATAAAGTTCGTCGTGCCGTTGATGATGCCGGCGATCCAGTCGATGCGGTTCGCGGTCAGGCCTTCGCGCAGCGCCTTGATGATCGGGATGCCGCCGGCGACCGCCGCTTCGAACGCGACGACCACGCCCTGCGCGCGCGCGGCCTCGAAGATCTCGGTGCCGTGCACCGCGAGCAGCGCCTTGTTCGCGGTGACCACATGCTTGCCGGCCGCGATCGCCTCCAGCACCAGCGTCTTCGCGATGCCATAGCCGCCGATCAGCTCGACGACGATGTCGATCGACGGGTCGGCGATCACGCGCCGCGCATCGTCGACCACGACCGCCGCGTCGCCGACGATCGCCTTCGCGCGCGCGACATCGAGGTCGGCGACCATGCGGATCTCGATGCCGCGGCCGGCGCGGCGGCGGATCTCGGCCTGGTTGCGCTGCAGCACGCGGAAGGTGCCGCCGCCGACGGTGCCGATGCCGAGCAGGCCGACCTGGATGGGTTGCATCGCGTTCATGACGAGTGGCGCCTGCGGTAGTGGCCGAGGAAGCGGTCGACGCGGCCGATCGCCTCGGCCAGGTCGTCGGTGTTCGGCAGGAAGACGAGCCGGAAGTGGTCGGGCTCGAACCAGTTGAAGCCGGTGCCCTGCACGATCAGCACCTTCTCCTCGGCCAGCAGGTCGTAGGCGAACTGCTGGTCGTCGGCGATCGGGTAGACCTTCGGGTCCAGCCGCGGGAACATGTACAGCGCCGCCTTCGGCTTGACCACGCTGACGCCGGGAATTTGCGCCAGCAGCTCGTAGGCCAGGTCGCGCTGCCGGCAGAGGCGCCCGCCCGGCGCGACCAGGTCCTTGATGCTCTGGTAGCCGCCGAGCGCGGTCTGGATCGCCAGCTGCCCGGGCGTGTTGGCGCACAGCCGCATCGAGGCCAGCATGTTCAGCCCCTCGATGTAGTCGCGCGCATGGCGCTTGTCGCCGGAGACGATCATCCAGCCGGCGCGGTAGCCGCAACTGCGGTAGTTCTTCGACAGCCCGTTGAAGGTGACGAACAGCACGTCGTCGGCGAGCGCCGCGATGCTGGTGTGGGTCTCGCCGTCGTACAGCGTCTTGTCGTAGATCTCGTCCGCGAAGACGATCAGCTGGTGCCGGCGCGCGACCTCGACGATGGGCTCGAGCAGTGCCTTCGGGTACAGCGCGCCGGTCGGGTTGTTCGGGTTGATGACGACGATGCCGCGCGTCGCCGGCGTGATCTTCGCGCGGATGTCGTCCACGTCGGGCAGCCAGCCAGAGCCTTCGTCGCAGCGGTAATGCACCGGCCGCCCGCCGGACAGCGACACGCCGGCCGTCCACAGCGGATAGTCCGGCGCCGGCACCAGCACTTCGTCGCCGGCGTCGAGCAGCGCGTTCAGGCTCATCACGATCAGCTCGGAGGCGCCGTTGCCGAGATAGACGTCGTCGACGCCGACGCCGGCGATGCCCTTCTCCTGCGTGTAGTGCACCACCGCCTTGCGCGGCGCGAACAGGCCCTTGCTGTCGGTGTAGCCGGCCGAATGCGGCAGGTTGCGGATCATGTCCTGCACGATCTCGTCCGGCGGCTCGAGGCCGAACACGGCCAGGTTGCCGATGTTCAGCTTGATGATCTTGTGGCCCTCTTCCTCCATCTGCCGGGCCTTGTCCAGCACCGGGCCGCGGATGTCGTAGCAGACGTTGTCGAGCTTGCTGGACTTGGTGATCGGCTTCAAACCGGGGCTCCTGCGATCGCTGGCCGGGCGTGCGGCGCAGCATGCTGCATCGCAGAACCTAAAATTCTATCTGTGGCCGCGCTTGCGGCCGGCAAGCCGGACGACCCGCCAGCCGTGAAGCTCCAGCCCGAACGCAGCGAAGGCGTCAACATCGTCACGCGCATCGACCCGGCCGCGATCTGGGTCGGCGGCATCGCTCATGCGCACAGCATCCTGCTGCCCTGGGCCGGCGACGTGCAGCGCTGGCCACCGGCCAGCTTCGCGCAGATCGCCGCCGCGGACTTCGACCGCATCCTGCCGCTGCAGCCCGAGCTGGTGATCCTGGGCAGCGGCGCGCGCCTGCGCTTCGTCGCCCCGGCCCTGCTGCGCGGCTTGATCGAAAGCGGCACCGGCGTCGAGACGATGGACACGGCCGCGGCCTGCCGCACCTACAACGTGCTCGCGGGCGAGGGCCGGCGCGTGCTGGCCGCGCTGCTGCTCGAAACACCGCCGGCCTGAGCGGCTGCGCGGCCGCGCCGCGCCTGCCGTCGAACGGCCGGCGTCGCGAGGCGACTTTATAATCGCGGGTTATGCCGCCTCCGGCGACTCTCCCCGAGGTTCCGATTCCATGACACCCGTCGTCAACAAGGCCATCCCGGAGTTCGAAGCGGTTGCGACCGGTGGCGTGAAGTTCAGCCCGCAGGCCTACCACGGCCGGGCCGTGGTGCTGTACTTCTATCCGAAGGACGCGACCCCGGGCTGCACGACCGAGGCGATGCAGTTCCGCGACAAGCACGGCGACTTCGTCAAGGCCGGCGCGGTCGTCTTCGGCGTGTCGCGCGACAACCTGAACTCGCACGAGCGCTTCAAGAGCAACCTCGAGCTGCCCTTCGAGCTGATCGCCGACACCGAGGAGAAGCTCTGCCACATGTTCGGCGTGGTCAAGAACAAGATCATGTACGGCAAGAAGGTCAAGGGCATCGAGCGCAGCACCTTCCTGATCGACGCGCAGGGCGTGCTGCGCGCCGAGTGGCGCGGCATCAAGGTGGCCGGGCACGTCGACGAGGTGCTCAAGGCCGTCAAGCTGCTGAAGAAGGCCGCTTGAAGTTGCATTGCCCCGCCTGATGCATCCGCGACGCCGGCCGTGTGCCGGCGTCTTTGCTTGACGAACGAACGCATGCCCCTGCCCAAGCCCCCACAGAAGAAGGCCTCGCTGCTCGGCGCCGCCGATTTCGAAGCCCAGGCCGCCCCCCGCCACGAGAAGCGTGCGCTCAAGCCGGCCGCCGCCGCCGAGCTGGCCGAAGGCGGCTCGCTCGAACTGCTCGACACCCGCAGCGCGCCGGCCGCCGCCGTGCTCGCGCC
>JAFLDG010000245.1 GCA_017302495.1 Burkholderiales bacterium | reverse complement strand
CTTCGTGTGAGACTTCATCCTGGTGGCTCCTTCGGTTGCTTGCGAGGCAACCCGCATGCTCGCGCATGCGGGTCGAAGGAGCCGCCACCTCAGCTCATACGTTCAGCAGGATCTGGGACATCGCCCCCCATCGGGGTGGCCCACCGGTGCTCCGTCGACCTCGAATTCGACGCTTTCGACACCGACATCGTCGCTGGCGCTGGCGCTGGCCGTCGCGACGATCGTGCCTGTCAGTGCCGAAGCGAGGTTGGCCGGCGCGGTCAGCCTGGCCTTGGGCCTGGTCGTATCGGCCGCGGCCGCCGGATCGATCTCGCCTGTCGGCGCGGCGCGCCGGGCGGCGGTGATCGACGGCACCCCGACATCCGCTGCGCTGGAGCGGGGACCGGCATCTGCCGCGTCGCCGCCCCCGCCGCAGGCGCCAAGCAGCGCCGT
The DNA here is from genome assembly GCA_017302495.1 of Burkholderiales bacterium. Taxonomy (GTDB): domain Bacteria; phylum Pseudomonadota; class Gammaproteobacteria; order Burkholderiales; family Burkholderiaceae_C; genus Rubrivivax. The sequence goes on along the minus strand of JAFLDG010000245.1, from coordinate 5,902 downwards.
CGCGAGAACGAGCGTGAGCGCCCAGGGTCGGTCTGCGTGCGGCCTGCCCGATCGGGCCCGGCGCCCCTGCGGCGAAGCCGATGACGCCGGCGAATCGCCTCGTCGGGAAGACCCGTGGATCGCAGCCGACTTGCCCATGCCATCCCTCCCGATTGCTGCAAGAGGTCGAGCGTGTCGCCAGCGCACACGCTCGCCACCGACTGTATTGGTGCCGGCTGTCCGAATCGAACGGACGACCTTCCGCTTACAAGGCGGGTGCTCTACCAGCTGAGCTAAGCCGGCGCGTGGGCAGGGGATTCTAGGCGGCGCTACTTGATGCGCTTGAGCGTCGGCCGCGGAGCACCGCCCGGCGGCTCGGGCGGCGGCTCGTCGTCCTCCGCCTCCGGCACTTCGGTGCTCGCCAGGCGCAGGCCGCGCGCCGCCGGCTCGGGGCCGGCGCTGGCCGTCGGCGACGGCACCGGGAAGGCCATGCCTTGGCCGTTCTCGCGCGCGTAGATCGCGACCACGTGGTCGACCGGCACGACGATGTCGCGCGCGACGCCGCCGAAACGCGCCTTGAACTCGATGAACTCGTTGCCGAGCTTCAGGCCGGTGGTCGCCTCGAAGCCGACGTTGAGCACGATCTCCTGGTTCTTCACGTACTCGAGCGGCACCTGCACGCCCGCATCGACATAGACCGCGATGTACGGCGTGAAGCCGTTGTCGGTGCACCAGTCGTGCAGCGCGCGGATCAGGTACGGGCGGGTCGAGCTGCCCTGTCCGTCGGGGGCGGCGGGCCTGGACATGCGCGATCGGCCGGGGTCGCGGCGCCTTACTTGCGCATCACCTTCTCGGACGGCGTCAACGCCTCGATGTAGGCGGGCCGCGAGAAGATGCGCTCGGCGTACTTCAGCAGCGGCAGCGCGTTCTTCGACAGCTCGATGCCGTAGTAGTCGAGCCGCCACAGCAGCGGCGCGATCGCGACGTCGAGCATGCTGAAGTCGTCGCCGAGCATGAACTTGTTCTTCATGAAGATCGGCGCGAGCATCGTCAGCCGGTCGCGGATCTGCTCGCGGGCCTTCTCGAGCTGGCGCTCGGTGGCCTTGACGCCGCGGCTCTCGAGCAGGTTGACCTGCGAGAACAGCTCCTTCTCGAAGTTGTGCAGGAACAGCCGCACCCGCGCCCGTGCCACCGGATCGCCCGGCATCAGCTGCGGGTGCGGGAAGCGCTCGTCGATGTACTCGTTGATGATGTGCGATTCGTACAGGATCAGGTCGCGCTCGACGAGGATCGGCACCTCGTTGTACGGGTTCATCAGCGCGATGTCCTCGGGCTTCGCGAACAGGTCGACGTCGCGGATCTCGAAGTCCATGCCCTTCTCGAACAGCACGAATCGGCAGCGGTGCGAGTACGGGCAGGTGGTTCCGGAGTAAAGCACCATCATCGGAGGGGCTCCTGGGCGGCCCGCGACGGGCGCGGGCAACGGTTCAACGAACGGCGGCGCGGCGGCCGCCTGGGCCGCCGGGCCGCGGCCGGCCGGCGCCGCGCGCCGGGGCGGGAGTTACTTGACGTCCTTCCAGTAGGCGGCGTTCAGCCGCCACGCGATGACGGTGAACAGGCCCAGGAACAGCAGCACGAAGACGCCGAGGCGGACGCGGGATTCGCGGTGCGGCTCGCCCATCCACTGCATGAACGCGACCAGGTCGGCCACCGCCTCGTTGTACTGCGCCGGCGTCATCGTGCCCGGCTTGGCGAGCTCGAAGCCCTTGAACACGTGCGCCGTCTTCGTCGGGTCGTGCGGGTCCTTCTCGTCGACATAGACCGCGCGCTGCTCGCCCTGCAGTTCCCACAGCACGTGCGGCATCGCGACGCTCGGGAACACGGTGTTGTTCCAGCCGGTCGTCGTCGCATCGTCGCGGTAGAAGCTGCGCATGTAGGTGTACAGGTAGTCGGCGCCGCTGCCGTGCTCGCTGGCGCGCGAGCGCGCGACCACCGTCAGGTCCGGCGGCGCCGCGCCGAACCAGTCCTTGGCCTGCACCGGGTTCATCGTGACCGTCATCGGGTCGCCGACCTTCTGCCCCGCGAACATCAGGTTGTTGCGGATCTGCTCCTCGCTGAGGCCGATCTCGCGCATGCGGTTGTAGCGCATGTAGGCGGCGGAATGGCAGTTCAGGCAGTAGTTGACGAACAGCCGGGCGCCGTTCTGCAGCGCGGCCATGTCGGTCACGCGCTCCTTCGGGAAGGGGTCGAGCGCGATCGGGCCGCCGGCGGCCACGGCCGGGCCGATGCCGGCGAACGCGACGAGCAGCGCGAGGAGGATCTTCTTCGTCATGGCAGAGGCTCGGCAGGTCGCGGTTCAGTGCGGCTGGAAGGTCACGCGGTCCGGCACCGGCTTGAAGCTGCCGATGCGGCTCCACCACGGCATCAGCAGGAAGAAGCCGAAGTAGAACAGCGTGCCGATCTGCGACACCAGCGTACCGACCGGCGACGGCGGCTTGATGCCGAGGTAGCCGAGCACCAGGAAGACGATCACGAAGATGCCGTACAGCCACTTGTTCCAGCCCGGCCGGTAGCGGATCGACTTGACCGGGCTGCGGTCGAACCAGGGCAGGCCGAACAGGATCATCACCGCCAGGCCCATCACGACCACGCCCCAGAACTTGGCGTCGAAGGTCTTGAGCAGCGCCGCCGCGACCAGAGCGAACACCAGGGGCGCCCACTTCCACAGGCCCTTGAAGCCGCCGAACAGCGTGCCGAGCACGCCGCCGAGGCCGACGATGATGACCAGCACCGTGACCATGTCGTCGGTCACCGCGCGCAGCATCGAGTAGTAGGGCGTGAAGTACCACACCGGTGCGATGTGGGCCGGGGTCTTCAGCGGGTCGGCCGGGATGAAGTTGTTGAACTCCAGGAAGTAGCCGCCCATCTCCGGCGCGAAGAACACCACCGCGCTGAACAGGATCAGGAACACCGCGACGCCGACGATGTCGTGCACCGTGTAGAACGGGTGGAACGGAATGCCGTCGAGCGGGATGCCGGTGGCCGGATCCTTCTTCGCCTTGATCTCGACCCCGTCCGGGTTGTTCGAGCCGACGTCGTGCAGCGCGAGCAGGTGGGCGACGACCAGACCGATCAGCACCAGCGGCACCGCGACGACGTGCAGCGCGAAGAAGCGGTTCAGCGTCGCGTCGCCGACCACGTAGTCGCCGCGGATCAGCAGCGCCAGGTCCGGCCCGACGAAGGGGATCGCGGCGAACAGGTTGATGATCACCTGCGCGCCCCAGTACGACATCTGGCCCCAGGGCAGCAGGTAGCCCATGAAGGCCTCGGCCATCAGGCACAGGAAGATCGCGACGCCGAAGATCCAGACCAGCTCGCGCGGCTTGCGGTAGCTGCCGTAGATCAGCCCGCGCCACATGTGCAGGTAGACGACGATGAAGAACGCGCTCGCGCCGGTGGAGTGCATGTAGCGGATCAGCCAGCCCCACGGCACGTCGCGCATGATGTACTCGACCGACGCGAAGGCCTGGTTCGCGTCGGGCTTGTAGTGCATCGTCAGGAAGATGCCGGTGACGATCTGGATCACCAGCACCAGCAGCGACAGCGAGCCGAAGAAGTACCAGACGTTGAAGTTCTTCGGCGCGTAGTACTCCGACAGATGCTTCTTGTACTCGGCGTACGCGGTCGGGAACCGGTTCTCGAGCCAGACGTTGGCCTGCGTGAGCACCGAGGCGCCGGCCGGTGCCTCCTTGAATTCAGCCATGGGCGGGTGTCCTGGACGAAAGGGAGTGGCGGCTCAGGCCTTCTTGTCCTCGCCGATCAGCAGCACGGTGTCGGACAGGTACATGTGCGGCGGCACCTCGAGGTTGTCGGGTGCCGGCTTGTTCTTGAAGACCCGGCCGGCCATGTCGAAGGTCGAGCCGTGGCACGGGCAGAGGAAGCCGCCGGCCCAGTCGTCCGGCAGCGACGGCTGCGCGCCCGGCGTGAAGCGGTCCACCGGCGAGCAGCCCAGGTGCGAGCAGATGCCGACGCTGACGAAGACCTCGGGCTTGATCGAGCGCGGGATGTTGCGCGCGTACTCGGGCGTCAGCTCGGCGGGGTTGCGCTTGGAGAACGGGTCGGCGAGCTGCGGCTCGAGCTTCGTCAGCGAGGCCAGCTGCGCCTCGGTGCGGCGCACGATCCACACCGGCTTGCCGCGCCATTCGACGGTGAGCTTCTCGCCCGGCTTGAGCGAACCGATGTCGACCTGCACCGGCGCGCCGGCCGCCTTCGCCCGCTCCGACGGGGCGAAGCTGCTGACGAAGGGCACCGCGACGGCGGCGCCGCCGACGACACCCGCCCCGCAGGTGATGGCGATCCAGGTGCGGCGATCCTGGTCGACGGTTGCGTCGCTCATGTGGTCCTCGGGCACTCGATGGTGGCCTGGTCTCGGGTCAACCACGGATTCTAGCCGAGGCGTCCGTGGCGCCCCGACCGCGCCGCCGGGTGCTCGGGCGCCACGGGGTTGGGCGATACTTCCGCGCCGCGGCGCCGGCCCGGCCGGCCCGACCACCGAGGAGGAGATCCACGCATGAGCTTCGCGTCCGAATTCAAGGAGTTCGCGCTCAAGGGCAACGTCGTCGACCTGGCGGTCGGGGTGATCATCGGCGGCGCCTTCGGCAAGATCGTCGACTCGATGGTCGGCGACCTGATCATGCCGCTGGTCGGCAAGATCTTCGGCGGGCTGGACTTCAGCAACTATTACATCCCGCTCGCCGGCCAGGCCGCGACCAACCTGGCCGACGCGAAGAAGGCGGGTGCGGTCTTCGCCTACGGCAGCTTCATCACGGTGGCGCTGAACTTCGCGATCCTCGCCTTCGTGATCTTCGTGATGGTGCGGCAGGTCAACCGGCTGCGCCGCGCCGAGCCGCCCGCCCCGCCGGCCCCGCCCGAGGATGTGGTGCTGCTGCGCGAGATTCGTGACGCATTGAAGAAATAGCGGGCGCGGCGGACCGGCCGCCCTCCACTCGGCCGTCGCCCGGCCGATGAGGGCTGCATCCCGGTCCGTCCGATGAACCCGCCGCCCGCCCTCGCCCTGCCCGCGCCGCTGCGCGGCGCGATCCAGCACATGAAGCTGGCCGTGCGCGCGGCGGCCGAGCGCACCGTCGACAGTCTCGGCGTGACGGCGCTGGCCTCGGCCAACCTGCGGCAGCGCGACGCGCTGCTCGGGGCGCAGTTCGAGCTGAGCCGCAAGCTGGCGATGTTCTGCACGCTGTTCGACGAGGATCTGGAGCGGCGCCTGCAGCTCGAGCTGACGCCACGCGGCGGCGGCAGCACAGGGGTCACGCGCTGGGACGCTCTGAGCCTGGTCGACAACTTCGAGGTCGAACGCCAGGTGCTGGCCGAACGCCTCGGCACGCAGCTCGGCCAGGACTGCGAGAGCGAACAGCGCGAGTTCGACGCCTTCGTCGGCTCGGTGCTGCAGCCGCCGGCCGGCGACGGCCCGCGCAACCCGCTGCGGCCGGACGTGATCGGCCACGCGGTGCTCGGCGCCGTCGACGGCGTCGCCGACCGCAAGGAGCAGCGCCAGGCGCTCGCCGCCGAGCTGATGCGCGCGCTGGCCGCGGCGATGCCGCAGACCTACGCGCAGATCGTCGCCGACATGCGCAAGGCCGGCGTGCAGCCGGCCCAGCCGAGCTTCCGCAGCTCGGAGCGCGGCAGCGGCTACGGACGCAGCGGGCCGGACACCTCGAGCCGCGCCGCCGGGCTCGACGACGGCCCGATGTCGTCGACCCGCGCCGGCCTGCCGGCCGGCAACACCTGGGCCGGCAGCGGCCACGGACCGGCAACCGGTTTCGGCGCCGCCGGCCCCTCGTCCCGCATGGGCCCGGCGGGCGGTCCGCGCACCGGCGCCGGCGCCCTCGGCAGCGGCATGCGCCACGCC
>JAFLDG010000244.1 GCA_017302495.1 Burkholderiales bacterium | reverse complement strand
GGTGCGCTGCGCCAACCGCGCCCAGGCCGCGCTCGTCGGCCGCGAGGTCGAGGCGCTGTACCTGAACGGGCCGGCCGCCGGCGGCGGCGTCACCCAGGGCGTGCGCGAAGTGATCGCGGCCGCCTCGGCGCTGATCCCGCGCAGCGCGGTCCGGCCGCGCTGCGAGGTGTTCGGGGCATGAGCCCGCGCGGCCGCCCGAAGGGCGAATACCGGAGGCCGCAGGCCGAAGGTACTCCAGTGAGCCCGCCCGGCCGCCCGAAGGGCGAATACCGGAGGCCGCAGGCCGAAGGTACTCCAGTGAACGATCGCCCCGCGCGCACCGTGCGCGACCTCGCGATCGCGCGCTCCGGCGACAAGGGCAACCGCGCGACCCTGTCGGTGATTGCGCGCGACCCGGCGGATTTCGGCCGGCTCGAGGCGGCGCTGACGGTCGAGCGCGTGCGTGCGCTCTATGCCGGCATCGTGCACGGCGAGATCCGGCGTTATCTGCTGCCGCAGCTCGCGGCGGTGCACTTCGTGCTCGACGACGCGCTCGGCGGCGGCGTTACGCGCTCGCTCGCGCTCGACGCGCACGGCAAGACGCTGAGCGCGGCGGTGCTCGGATTGCCGCTCGATCCGCTCGACTAGACTGCCGTCCCCGCAGAACCCGCCGCCCCACGAGGAGACACTCGCCATGCACCGCCCGCTGCGCCGTTCCATCGTCCTCGCCGCCACGCTGGCCGCCGCCGCCGGCGCCTTCGCGCAGGCCTGGCCGAGCAAGCCGATCAAGGCGGTGGTGCCCTTCGCCGCCGGCAGCGCCACCGACCAGATCGGCCGCGCGTTCGCGGAGAAGATGTCGGCCACGCTCGGCCAGCCGGTGGTGATCGACAACAAGCCCGGCGCCAGCGGCATGCTCGGCGCCGAAGCGGTGGCCAGCGCGGCGCCGGACGGCTACACGATCCTGATCGGCACCAACAGCACGAACGCGGCGCTGAAGTACCTGATGAAGAAGCTGCCCTACGACCAGGACAAGGCCTTCGTGCCGGTGGCCTTCCTCGGCTCGGTGCCGCTGATGGTGACGGTGAACAACGACGTGCCGGCGAAGACGCTGAAGGAGCTGGTCGACCTCGCCAAGGCCAAGCCGGGCCAGCTGAGCGTGGCCTACGCCAGCACCTCGCAGCAGGTGTCGTCGGAGATGCTCGCCGGCATGGCCGAGGTCAAGTTCAACATGATCCCGTACAAGAGCGGCCCGGCGGCGATGACGGACCTGATCGGCGGCCAGGTCAACGTCTTCACCGCCGACTTCGGCGTGACCGTGCCGCAGCTGAAGGCGGGCAAGATCCGCGGCTTAGGCGTGACCTCGAAACAGCGCTCGAAGGCGGTGCCCGAGCTGCCGACGGTGAACGAGGCCCTCGGGCTGAAGGACTACGAGCTGATCGCGTATTTCGCCGTGTTCGCGCCGGCGGGCACGCCGGCCGAGATCGTGAACAAGCTGAACCAGGCGGTCAACGCCGCGGCCAACAGCAAGGACCTGCAGGACAAATTCGAGGCGATGGGTTTCGCGATCGACCCCGGCACGCCCGAGCAGCTCGCGGTGCGCAACAAGGCCGAGACCGAGAAATGGGCGAAGGCGATCCGCGACGCGAAGATCGAGCCGCAGTGAACCGCGCCCGCCCGAACTGAAGGAACACCCGCCATGCCGGTCATCGAGATCCGCCACCCGCTCGTGCGGCACAAGGTCGGGCTGCTGCGCGAGCACGACATCTCGACCAAGAAGTTCCGCGAGCTGACCGGCGAGCTGGCCCGCCTGCTCGCCTACGAGGCCACCGCCGATCTTCCGCTGCAGACCGCGACGATCGAGTGCTGGAGCGGCCCGGTCGAGGTCGAGCAGATCGCCGGCCGCAAGGTGACGGTGGTGCCGATCCTGCGCGCGGGGCTGGGCATGCTCGACGGCGTGCTCGACATGATCCCGAACGCCAAGGTCAGCGTCGTGGGGGTCAGCCGCAACCACGAGACGCTGCAGCCCGAACAGTACTTCGAGCGTTTCGTCGGCCACCTGGACGAGCGCACCGCGCTGATCCTCGACCCGATGCTCGCCACCGCCGGCTCGATGATCGCCACCGTCGAGCTGCTTAAGCGCCGCGGCTGCAAGGACGTGCGCGCACTCGTGCTGGTCGCCGCGCCCGAAGGCATCGCCGCGCTCGAGCGGGCGCACCCCGACGTGCGCTGCTGGACCGCGGCGGTGGACAGCCACCTGAACGAGGTCGGCTACATCATCCCCGGCCTCGGCGATGCCGGGGACAAGATCTTCGGGACGAAGTAGGGACGAGAAGCAGTGCCTGCGCACTGTTTCTCGCTCTACTTCGAGCGCGGGCTCTGCGGGCGCAACGGCATAGACAGTGCCTGCGCACTGCCTCGCGCCTCACTTCGAGGGCGAGCCTGCGCGAGCGCAACGGCGTAGCATCGATTCATGAACTGCTGGCCGAGCCGCTACTGGGCCGACTACACCTCGCTCGACCTGGCCGGGCTGCCGCGCGCGCGGCTGATCGCGGTGCTGCCGCTGGGCGCGACCGAGCAGCACGGCCCGCACCTGCCGATCGGCACCGACACGGCGATCGTCGACGGCATCGTCGCCGCGGCGATCGAGAAACTGCCGGACGAGTTGCCGGTGCTGTTCCTGCCGACGCTCGCCTACGGCAAGAGCAACGAACATGCGCGCTTTGCGGGCACGGTCACGCTGCCGGTCGACGTGCTGCTGCCGCTGTGGACCGCGATCGCCGAATCGGTCGTGCGCGCGGGGGTGCGCAAGTTCGTGCTGTTCAACGCCCACGGCGGGCAGATGAACGCGATGGACATCGCGGTGCGCGACATCCGCGAGCGCTTCGGCATCCTCGCGGTGTCGGCGCACTGGTACACGCTCGGCCTGCCGCCGGGCATGGTCGACGCGCACGAGGCGCAGCACGGCATCCACGGCGGCGCGCTCGAGACCTCGCTGCTGCTCGCGCTCGCGCCCGAGAAGGTGCGGATGGACCGGGCGCAGCGCTTCGGCTCGCTGACCGAGGCGCTGGCGCGCGAGAACCGCTTCCTGTCGATCACGACCAGCGGCAAGATCGGCTGGCAGATGCAGGACCTGAACCCGCAGGGCGCTGCCGGCGACGCGACCCAGGCCAGCGCGGAGAAGGGCCGGGCGATCGTCGAGCATGTCAGCGGCAGGTTCATCGAATTGCTGCAGGAGGTCGACCGCTTCGACCTGGCGCGACTGGGCAACGACCCGGCCTGGGGCTGAGGGGCCGGCCGCGACTGGCGCCGGGGCGCTGCGGCGGCCGGCGGGTCTTCACCGCAAGCCCGCCGGTGGTACCGAGCTGCACCGCGCACGCCAGGGTGTCTGCCGCATCGTCGACGCGATCCTCGACGCGCAGGTGATCGCGGGCGTGGTCCGCGCCGGCCACCGCGGCGAGGTCTGCCGCGGCCGATAGCCCCCGGCGCCGGCGACCGATCCAGGCTTCCCCTCCGCGCCGCGCGGACGGCCGGGCCATACTCGCCGGGTTCTCCGCCCGGCCCGCCCCATGCACGCCCCGATGCCGCTGATCGTGACCATGGCCGCCGCCTTCGGCCTGGCGCTGCTGCTCGGGTTCGCCGCGGCGCGGCTGAAGCTGCCGGCACTCGTCGGCTACCTGCTCGCCGGGGTGCTGATCGGGCCCTTCACGCCGGGCTTCGTCGCCGACACCGGCCTGGCGCAGCAGCTGGCCGAGATCGGCGTGATGCTGCTGATGTTCGGCGTCGGCCTGCACTTCTCGGTCGACGACCTGCTCGCGGTGCGGCGCATCGCCGTGCCGGGCGCGGTGGTGCAGATGGCGGTGGCCACCGCGATGGGCGCCGGCCTGGCGCTCGCGTGGGGCTGGTCGCCGGCCGGCGCGCTGGTGTTCGGCATCGCGCTGTCGGTGGCCAGCACCGTGGTGCTGCTGCGCGCGCTCGAGGCGCGCGGCCAGCTCGCCACGGCGAACGGCCAGATCGCGGTCGGCTGGCTGGTGGTCGAGGACCTGGCGATGGTGCTCGTGCTCGTGCTGCTGCCGGTGCTCGTGGCGCCGGCCGCCGGCGGCCAGGTGCCGTGGCTGCTGATCGGCAAGACGCTGCTCGCGGTCGCGGCCTTCGTCGCGCTGATGCTGCTCGGCGGCCGGCGCGTGCTGCCGTGGCTGCTGTGGCAGGTGGCGGGCACCGGCTCGCGCGAGCTGTTCACGCTCGCCGTGGTTGCGGCCGCGCTCGGCATCGCCTACGGCGCGGCGGCGCTGTTCGGCGTGTCGGTCGCGCTCGGCGCCTTCTTTGCCGGCCTGGTGCTGCGCGAGTCGGAGTTCAGCCACCGCGCGGCCGAGGAATCGCTGCCGCTGCGCGATGCCTTCGCGGTGCTGTTCTTCGTCTCGGTGGGCATGCTGTTCGACCCGCGCGTGCTGGTCGACTGGCCGCTGCAGGTGGCGGCGGTGACGGCGGTGATCATGCTCGGCAAGTCGCTCGCGGCGGCGGCGCTGGTGCTGGCGCTGCGGCATCCGCTGTCCACCGCGCTGACGGTGTCGGCCAGCCTGGCGCAGATCGGCGAGTTCTCGTTCATCCTGGCTGCCCTCGGCGGCCAGCTCGGCGTGCTGCCGGCCGAAGGGCAGAGCCTGATCGTCGCCGGCGCGTTGCTGTCGATCGCGTTGAACCCGCTGCTGTTCGCCGCGGTCGAGCCGCTGCAGCGGTGGGTGCTGCGGCGCTCGGCCTCCGCGCGCCGGCTGCAGGCGCGCGCCGACCCGCTGGCCGAGCTGCCGGCCGACACCGCCGAACGTTATCTCGCGCGCCAGGTGGTGCTGGTGGGCTGCGGCGAGGTCGGCCGGGCGGTCGCACGCGCGCTGGCCGCGCAGCAGCTGCCCTTCGTCGCGGTCGATGCGAACCGCGAACGGGTCGAGCAGATGCGCGCGCAGGGCTGGGCCGCGGTCTACGGCGACGCGGCCCAGCCCGAGGTGCTGGTGCAGGCGCACATCGCCGAAGCCGGATTGCTGCTGGTTGCCACCGCGGACAGCGCCGCTCTGCAGCCGATGCTGCAGACCGCGCGCACGCTGAACCCGTCGATTCCGGTGGTCGCGCGCGCGCACGGCGACGAGGAGGCGGCGCGCCTGCGCGAGGCCGGCGTCGACCGCGTGCTGCAGCCGAAGGCCGCGCTGGCCGGGGCGATGGCCGGCGCCGCGGTCGAGCTGCGCACCGCGGCCGCCGGCGCGCCGAGCGCCCGGGCGTGAAGCGCGCGAGCGCTGCTCGGCCGTGCCGGCCGGAACCCCCAGAATCGGGGCCGCGATGAACCCGCCCGCACCCCGCACCGGCCTGCTCGCCGCCGGCACCGCCGCGCTCGCCGCCGCGCTGGCCGCCTCGGGCTGGCAGCCCTACGACCGCGCCACCTGGGCGATGGAGGTCGCGCCGGTGGCGGTCGTGCTGCCGCTGCTGTGGGCCACGCACCGGCGCTGCCCGCTGACGACGATCCTGTACCTCGGCATCTTCGTGCACGCGCTGGTGCTGATGCTCGGCGGCGCCTACACCTACGCGCGCGTGCCGCTCGGCTTCCAGCTCGCCGACTGGCTGCATCTGCAGCGCAACCCGTACGACAAGATCGGCCACTTCTTCCAGGGCTTCGTGCCGGCGCTGGCGGTGCGCGAGATCCTGCTGCGCGGCCGCCACGTGCGCGGGCGGCGGATGCTGGCCTTCCTGGTGGTGTGCGTCGTGCTCGCGATCAGCGCGACCTACGAGTTCATCGAGTGGGGCGCCGCGCTCGCGCTCGGCCAGGGCGCCGACGAGTTCCTCGGTACGCAGGGCGACCCATGGGACACCCAGTCCGACATGTTGATGGCGACGATCGGCGCCTGCTTCGCGCTCGTGCTGCTCGCACGCGCGCACGACCGGCAGCTCGAGGCGCTGGATCCCGGGTCGAGCCGGGCGGCCTGACGCGCGGCGCCGGGCGCCGGCGCCGGACACAGGCTTTCATCCGGCGAGCCCGAAGGCGCCCGCGAGCGCACCGGCCGCCACCAGCCAGACCGGGCTCAGGTTCAGCTTCAGCAGCGCGATCACGGTCAGCGGCACGAGCAGCATCGCGCCGATGCTGCCGCGCACCGGCTCGGTCAGCACCCAGCCGGTGGCCAGCAGCAGGCCGAGCGTCAGCGGCGCCAGGCCCTGCGTGAAGGCGCGCACCGCGCGCGATTCGCGGCGCGCTTCGCCCCAGCGCGCCGCGGCGAGCGCGAGCGTGGCCGACGGCAGCAGGCTGCCGCCGAGCGTCGCGACCACGCCGGCGAGCCCGGCGACGTTGAAGCCGATGACCGCGACGAACAGCAGGTTCGGCCCCGGCGCGGCCTGCGCCAGCGCGACCGACGCGGTGAACTGCGCGTCGCTGAGCCAGCCCTCCTCA
>JAFLDG010000243.1 GCA_017302495.1 Burkholderiales bacterium | reverse complement strand
GCGCGGACGCGGCGATGCGCGGCGGTGCCGCCGGCGGCAGCGCGGGCTTGTCGAGCTTCGCGATGAACTCGCCGAGCGCGTCGCGCACGCTCTGCGCGGCGCGCGCCTCGGCGGCTTCCTTGTCGCGGATCAGCGCGAGCAGCGGGTCCGGCGGCTGCGTCGGGTACAGGTCGAACACCAGCCGGTGCCGGTAGGCGGCCACCGGCTCGAGCGTGAACTGCTGCGGCGCGACCGGCTGCTTCAGATCGAGCACCAGGCGCACGACGTTCGGCGCGTACTGGCCGATCCGCACGCCCGCGATGTACGGGTCGTCGGGCTGGACCTTGCCGACCAGCTCGCGCAGCGCCGGGCTCAGCGTGAGGCCGTCGATGTCGATCACCAGCCGCGCCGGGTCGGCGACGAGCTGGTGGCGCGCGCCGAGCGCGCCGTCGGACTCGATCGTCAGCCGCGTGTAGTCGTCGGCCGGCCAGACGCGCACGCCGACGATCGTCGCGCCAAAGGCGCGGTGCACCGCCGCGAAGCCGAGCGCGAGGGTGCCCATGCGGCGCAGCGCGTGACGGCGCGAGAGGGTCACGCCAGCAGCTCCGCGCCACGCGCGCTGAACGCCTGCGCCGTGACGTGCCGCGCGTGCTCGCCGCGGATCTCGATCGTCAGCCGCAGGTCGGGCGGCGGCAGCATCCCGGAGGCCTTCTGCGGCCATTCGACGAGCTTCAGCCCCGGCCGCGCGAACACGTCGCGCAGGCCGGCGTCGACCCACTCGTGCGGGTCGTCGAAACGGTAGAAGTCGAAGTGCGAGATCTCGATGCCGCCGGCCTCGTACGGCTCGAGCAGCGCGTAGCTCGGGCTCTTGATCCGCCCGCCGACGCCGAGCGCGCGCAGCAGGTGGCGCACGAAGGTGGTCTTGCCGGCGCCGAGATCGCCGCGCAACTCGATGACCGCGTCGTGCAGCGCGCTCCGGCGGGCGAGACCGGCGGCGAAGGCGGCGCAGGCCGCTTCGTCGGGCCAGTCGAAGGTGCGGATTTCTACAATCGCCGGGTGCGCGGTCGTCATCACCTCGACACGCAGCTGCTGGTGCAGCAGCTGCGGGCTTGGGCACACGAGGCGGGATTGTCCCAGATCGGCATCGCCGGCATCGATTTGTCGCAGGCCGAGGCGGGGCTTCGGGCCTGGCTCGAAGCCGGGTTCCACGGCTCGATGGCCTACATGGCGCGCCACGGGTGCAAGCGCGCGCGCCCGGCCGAACTGGTGCCCGGCACCGCGAGCGTCATCTGCGCACGGCTCGATTACCTGCCCCGCGGCACCGCCGACGGCTGGCAGGCGATCGAGTGGCGGCGCCTGGCCGATCCGGCGCAGGCCACGGTGTCGATCTATGCCCGCGGCCGCGACTACCACAAGGTACAACGCGCCCGGCTGCAGCGGCTGGCGGATCGGCTCGCGGCCGAGGTCGGGCCCTTCGGCCACCGGGTGTTCTGCGACTCCGCGCCGGTGCTCGAAGTCGAGCTCGCGACGCGCGCCGGCCTCGGCTGGCGCGGCAAGCACACGCTGGCGCTCGCGCGCGAGGCCGGCTCGATGGTCTTCCTCGGCGAGATCTACGTCGACCTGGCGCTGCCGGCAAGCGAACCGGTCGAGGCGCACTGCGGCCGCTGCCGCGCCTGCCTCGACGTCTGCCCGACCGGCGCGATCGTCGCGCCGTACCGGCTCGACGCGCGGCGCTGCATCTCGTACCTGACGATCGAGCACGACGGGCCGATTCCGCCCGAGCTGCGGCCCTTGCTCGGCAACCGGATCTACGGCTGCGACGACTGCCAGCTCGTCTGCCCGTGGAACAAGTACGCGCAGGCGTCGACGCTGCCGGACTTCGACGTGCGCGCCCCGTTCGCCGACGCGACGCTGCTGCTGCTGTGGGCCTGGGACGAGGCCGAGTTCCTGCGCCGCACCGAAGGCAGCGCGATCCGCCGCATCGGCTGGCGGCGCTGGCGGCGCAACCTCGCGGTGGCGCTGGGCAATGCGCTGCGCGGCACCGACGACACGCGCCTGCGCGCGGCGCTGCTCTCGGCGCTGCAAGCTGCGCCGCACGCCGACGATGCGATGCTGGCAGAGCACGTGGACTGGGCACTGTCGCAGGCGGGGATGCGGCATGCCTGAGCCCGATCGCCGCCGCTTCTGCGCCGCGGCCCTCGGCCTCCTGGCCGGGCGCGCGGCGGCGGGACCTGCGGCCGCCGATGCCGGTGCCGATGCCGATGCCGATGCCGATGCCCGCCTGCTCGCGCTCGACCCGGTGCAGCTCGACGCCGCGGCCGTGCGCGACGTGCTCGCGCACGCGCCGGCACCGCGCATCCTGCTGCTGCACGGCAGCGTGCCGCTGGTGACGATGGCGCCGTTCGCGCGCTTCCTGGCCGCGATGGGCTACCCGGCGGAGCGCCTGCGTCATCCGCGCGACGGCGCGCTGACCCGCAGCAGCCGGGTCGACAGCCGCGAGATCGCCGGCACCGTCGCCTGGCACTACGAACGCGACGGCCTGATGCCGCTGCTGCTCGGCCACAGCCAGGGCGGCATGGTCGTGCTGCAGGCGTTGCAGGACCTGGCCGGCGCATCCGGCCCGCGGCTGCCGGTGTGGGACCCGCAGCGCGGCGCGGTCGAAGGCCGCGAGGCGATCGTCGATCCGCTCGACGGCACGGCGCGCCCGGTGGTCGGGCTGCAGGTGCCCTATGCCGCCGCGCTCGCCACCGGCCGCACGATGCGCGTGCTGCTCGGCCAGTGGGACATGCTGCCGCGGCTGCGCAGCGTGCCCGATACGGTGGCCGAGTTCAGCGGCTACTTCGTCGCCTGGGATCCGATCGCCGGCACCGGCCCCGACGCCGCGCAGCGCGACCCGTACCGCGCCACCGGCCGCGCGCGGGTGCGCAACGTGATGCTGCCCGCCTCCTACGGCCACCTGCGCCTGCCGCTGACCGAGGCGCTGGCCGCCGACCCGGCCGCGCGCGCCTGGATCGAGGGTTACGACCCCGCGCGCGAAGACCCGCCGCGCCCGCCCGATCTGCCCGGCGGCGAGCGCGACAACATCGTGCACGCGGCCGACATCTGGCACAGCGTGAAGGCGCACTGGTGCCGGCAGGCGCAGCGGCGGGTGCGGGCGCGCGCGGCGATGCGGTCGAAGGCTCGGTCCTGAGACGTGATTGGTGGAGTGGCCGGCATTGATCTCGCGCAATGACGCGGTGTGCGGCTCCTTGTACGGTAGCTGCGGCGAAGGTTTGAAGTCATGGCGGGCGAGCGTTGAACGATGGCGGATCCGACGAGCCGTGGATTGAGGCCACTGGCATCGCTGGGCGCCCAACACCGAGGAGATGATCGTGAATCGGAATCTGACGGCCTTGACGCTGGTGGGCCTCGCGGTATTGGGCCTCACGCCCGGCGTGGTACACGCGAAGAAGATCCTGCTTTGGAACACGTTGGACAGCCCCGAGGCCATCGCAGACAGCGAGAAGGGTCCGCGTGGCAAGGTCGTCGGTGCCAGCTTCGCGTTCGAGGCGGCGCAATTCGGGAATGGCTACGTGCGCAAGGCCACGGGCAACAACTGGGTCGAGTTCCCGCGATCCATTCCGGAGCAGCTTCGCAGCGAAGGCACGGTCGAACTGTGGATCAACCCGAAGGTTCCGAAACCCGTCCCGTACCAGTATGGCGCGTTTGGACTTCTGAACGGCCCCTACAGTCCCTACGATACGGGCTTCAGGCTGTACTGGGGAGACGGAGTCTCGGGGAACGGTCTGGTGGCCGACAACACCATCGTCTCGACACCGAATGAATCCAGACAGTTCGTTGCGACCCCGGGGGTCCCGTTTCATGTCGCGTTGACCTGGGACGTGGGCGGGATCGACGGATCCGCCGATACGATTCGGGTCTACCGGAATGGCAAGGTCGTGAACAGCACGACCGGCAAGTGGGGTCCGGACGACCTGCGCATTGCTCCGCTCCAGCTCGGATGGAGCCCCGACGGCGGAGGCTACGACAAGTTCATCACCGACCAGATCGTCGTCCGCGACTACGCGAAGACGTGGTACGGCGACCGCTTCGACGCCACACCGACGGTCCCGGAGCCGTCGACTTTGGGGATGTGGTTCGCTGGCGGGCTGTTGCTGTTGGCAGCACCGTGCACGCGCCGCGCCTTGGCCGGCCGATCAGGTTGAGGCGGCCGCCGCGTCGAATACAGGATCGAATTCGGCCGTCCGGCGGCGACGCTTCCGCGCGTCGGATGCGGGGCTCACTGGCCAATTGAAGGAGATGAACGATGAAGGTCCCATCCTGCTCAGCACTCGTCTGCTGCATCGGTTTCGCCGCAGGGGCGCACGCCGGAGGCATCACCTACATCGGCGATGCCGCCTCGCAGGGCAGGGTGCTCGGAAGGGGGGGCGGGCCCCGCGCAGACACCTTCATTCCGCTGACCTACTCCTCGACGGCACCGGGGGCCATGTACACGGCACCGGCCAGCGAGCGGATCCGGCTCGAGCAGGTCAACTTCTTTGCCGACAGGAGCGGCACCGTGACCCCCTATGTCGCGCGCTACAACGGGCTCGACTACCGAAGAGGTGCCAACTACACAGTCCTCGCGATCGGTGATCCGATTGCGGTGCACTCGGCGGACGACATCTTGGGTCACAGTGCCGGTGACCACTTGGTCAATGCCCGGTTCACGGTCGCCGGTCTCAATCCGGTCTTGAGGCTGGGTGCGGGCGACACGTTGGTGGCAGGATGGCTGCAAAGCAGCCAGGTCGTCTACATCAGCGGATTGCCCGGCTTAGGAGTTGGCGACTACATCGCGTGGGGCAATGCCCTGCCCGTTTCCGCAGGCCGCCCCCTCCGTCTCGACGACTACTTCATGCAGAACAAGACGATGCAGTTCAACATCGGATTCGCCAGCGCGGTGCCCGAGCCCGCGATTTGGCTACTGTTTGCGCTCGGTGGCCTGGGTGTCTTCGGTTGGTCAATGCCGTCGAGGCGCCGTCGGCGTCCGGACGCGTGCGCTTGATGGCGAAGCGGCATCGGCGCGCGCGCGGCAGCGCCGGCTGCACTGCCAGCCACAGCGGCAGCGTCGCCGTGCACAGCAGCATCGACAGCGTTACCAGCCCGGCGACGAAGGGGCCGTGGCCGCCCATGCGCACCGCCAGCACGTAGGCGGCGGAGGCGGTCGCCATCGCGGCGAAGGCCATCAGCACCTGCGCCTGCAGCGGCGGCAGGCGCAGCGACGGTGGGGCCGAGCGCTGGCAGCGGCAGCCCGACGTGGCGGATGCCGAGCGGCCCGGCCGACAGCTGCGGTGCGAGCCTCAGGCTGCCGAAGCCCAGCCCTGCCCCGGCGGCCATCAGCCAGAGCGGCAGCTCCGCGGTGCCGTCGCTGCCGGTACGCGGCCGCGCCGAGCGCGACCCCGTCGACCGCCTGGTCTTCGTCGGCCGCAACTACCACGCGCACGCGGTCGCGATGGGCCGCCCGGTCGACAAGTCGAAGGAGCTTCCCTTCTACTTCACGAAGTCGCCGTCGACGCTGGTCGAGTCCGGCGCCACCGTGCCCTATCCGCCGCGCACGCAGGACTATCACTACGAGATGGAGCTGGTAGTGGTCATCGGCAAGCCGGGCTTCCGTGTCGCCGAGACCGACGCGCACGAGCTGATCTACGGCTACGCCTGCGGGCTGGACATGACCCGGCGCGACCTGCAGCTCGCCGCGCGCGAGCTGCAGGTCGTGGGACCCGGGCAAGGACATCGAGCAGGGCTCGGTGATCTCCGAGATCGTGCCGATGCCCGGGGTGGTGATCGAGCGCGGCGGGCTCGTGCTCACCGTCAACGGCCGGCCGCGGCAGGCTTCCGATGTCGACCAGCTGATCTGGAGCATCCGCGAGCTGATCGCCGACCTGTCGACCTTCTACCACCTGCAGCCCGGCGAGCTGATCTGCACCGTCATGCCCGAAGGCGTCGGCGCGGTGCTGCCGGGCGAACGCCTCGACGGCCGCGTGGCCGGCGTCGGCGAGATCGTGCTGCACGTCGGCGCGGCCGAATGAACGCAACCGGAGCGAAGACCATGAGCCCCGAGAACACCCTCTCGCCTGTCCGCCTGAAGATGCAGGCCGGCCCCGGCCAGCCCGAGCCGTCGCCGGCGCTCGAGCAGCTCTACCACGGCTTCGAGCAGGAGCTGCTGGTGCCGCTGTGGACCGAGATCGGCGACCTGATGCCGCTGCACCCGCAGAGCAAGGCGGCGCCGCACCTGTGGCGCTGGGAGCGGCTGCTCGCGCTCGCCCACGAGGCGGGCCGGCTGGTGCCGGTCGGCCGCGGCGGCGAGCGCCGCGCGATCGCGCTGGCCAACCCGTCGCTCGGCGGCAAGCCGTACGCGACGCCGACGCTGTGGGCCGCGATCCAGTACCTGATGCCGGGCGAGGA
>JAFLDG010000242.1 GCA_017302495.1 Burkholderiales bacterium | reverse complement strand
GTGGGTCGGCATCGCGCCAGCTTAGTGGCAAGCCCGGCGCCCCGCGCCCGCCGGCCGTCGCGCGGCAGCGGCGGCCTTGATCAAACGCAAGCGCGCGACCCGGGCGTGCGGGCGCCCGTGTCATCATTGGCGCGACGCCAGCAGACGAGGGAGTCGATGACCGTGAGTTCGCACCTGACCGCCGGCCAGCACGCGTTGCTGGAGAGCGCGCTGCAGCAGCGCCAGCACGAACTGGACCGCCTGCTGAAGGAACGGCAGGGGGGGATGTCGCGCGCCGAGCACGCGCGCGACGTGCTCACGGCCGACAGCGACGACGTCTCGCACCGCGAGGCCGACCGCGAGCTCGACATGGCGCTGTCCGACCGCGGCATCGGCGAGCTCGGCGAAGTCAGCGCCGCGCTGATCCGGCTGCGCGACGGCAGCTACGGCAGTTGCGAGGACTGCGGCGTCGACATCCCGTTCGACCGGCTCAAGGCCGAACCCTGGGCGCGCTGCTGCGTCGCCTGCGCGAGCCGGCGCGAGCGGGCGTCGCGCTGACCGGATTCACGACGAAGGAAGACGATGACGACGTTCCATGCGGTGGTCTGGGTCGACCACCAGGCGAGCCAGGTGCTGCAGTTCGACGCCGCGCACGTGCAGGCGCAGAAGGTGAAGGCGCACAGCCACCACACCGCCTACCACGGCAGCCGCGTGCGCACCGAGCACGAATACTTCGCCGAGCTGTGCGATGCGCTGGCCGGCATCGCCGAGGTGCTGGTGGTCGGTTCGAAGACCGGCCTCGCCGACTTCCGCCACTACGTCGACAAGCACCGGCCGGCGGTCGCGAAGCAGGTCGTCGGCTGGGAGACGCACGACAAGCCGACCGAGAACCAGCTGGTCGCCCTGGCGCGCCAGTACTTCCTGAAGTACGACCGGATGTCGGGCACGCCGACCCCGAGCTGAGCGCGCGCGCCGGGCGCCGCCGGCGCGCGCGGCGGGTTCAGCGCAGGTGCCGGCTCCAGAAGCCGAGCGTGCGCTCCCAGGCCGCGGCCGCCGCCTCGGGCTGGTATTCGGTGATCGGCAGCCGGTTCGCGCCGACCTGCGTTTCGTTCGCGAACGCGTGCATCGCCGGGTAACGGTGGAACTCGAAGGCCACGCCGGCCGCGCGCAGCTTCTGCTCGAGCGTGTCGACGTTGGCGATCGGGAACGGCGCGTCGTCGATCGCCCAGTGCCCGAGCAACGGAATCCGGATCTTCGCCGCGTCGATGAACTCCAGCGGCGGGTAGCCGTAGTAGACGACGCCGGCGTCGGCCTCGGGCACGTGCACCGCGGCCAGCAGCGTCAACGCGCCGCCCATGCAGTAGCCGCTGACGCCGACCTTCGGGCAGCGCGTCTTCAGGTACTGCACCGCGCCGCGCACGTCCTGCCCGGCGGCGTCGCCGAAGTTCAGGTTCGTCATCAGGTGCTCGGCCTCGGCCGCCTCGACCGTGCTCTTGCCGCGGTACAGGTCGGGCACCAGCGCCACGTAACCGGCGGCGGCGTAGCGGTCGGCCACGCCGCGGATCTGCGCGTTCAGGCCCCACCACTCCTGGATCACGACCACGCCCGGCGCGTCCGGCGCGTTCGCCGGTTCGGCCAGATAACCCTGGACGGTCTGCCCGTCGGGGCGCGTGAACTCGATCATCCTGCCCATCGTTGGTCTCCTGCGGTTGGAAGCCGGCCGAGAATAGCGCACCGACACTGCGTGACGGCAGCCGATGTCCTGCCTGGACGACCCCCGCGTCCTGTTTGCCGCCGAGCGCGCGCTGCTCGCCTGGCAGCGCACCGCGTCACGCTGATGGGCTTCGGCTTCGTCGTCGAGCGCTTCGGCCTGTTCCTGCGCATGGCGGGCGGGCACCCGCTGCCGGCAACGCAGCGCGGCTTCTCGCTGGTGCTGGCCGTGCATTTCGTGCTGTCCGAGTGAGATGGGCCTGTACCGGCGCTACCTGCTGCCGCGGCTGATCCAGTGCGCCTGCGGCAGCCCGGCCGTGGAGCGGCAGCGGCAGAAGGTGGTGCCGCAGGCGCAGGGCGAGGTGCTGGAGATCGGCTTCGGCTCGGGGCTGAACCTGCCGCACTACCGGCGCGAGCAGGTGACGACGCTGTGGGCGCTGGAGCCGTCGGCCGAGATGCGCGCGCTGGCCGCAGAGCGCGTGGCCGCGTCGGGGCTGGACCTGCGCTGGCTGGACCTGCCCGGCGAGGCCGTGCCGCTGCCCGACCACAGCGTCGACTGCGTGGTGATGACCTACACGCTGTGCACGATCGCCGACGCGGCCGCCGCGCTGGCGCAGGTGCGGCGCGTGCTGCGCCCGGGCGGGCGGCTGCTGTTCTGCGAGCACGGTGCCGCGCCCGATGCCGCGGTGCGCCGCTGGCAGGAGCGGCTGGACGGGCTGTGGAGCCGGCTGGCCGGTGGCTGCCACCTCGACCGCGAGATGGCGCCGCTGATCGCGTCGGCCGGTTTCCGCTTCGACGACCTGCAGTCGCGCTACCTGCCGATGACGCCGCGCTTCGCGGGCTACAACACCTGGGGGTGCGCGCGGGTGGGGTGAGGGTCTTGTCGACGGAAGCCGAGCCGACGATCGCTGGCCCCTATCCGGTCAGCCCGTCAGAATCGGCCCCGAACCGCCTGGGAGGCTGTTTTTGCAGGACATGCGCTGCACGAGTTGCAGAGTGCGGCCTCAGAATAAGTTCGACATACTGAGGAGGCGCCGTGGCAGTCCCCGATTTCCAGACTCTGATGCTCCCCCTTCTCCGAATCGCCGGAGACGGCAAGGAGCACGCCCTCGCAAACGCTCGGGCACAACTCGGCGAGGAGTTCAAGCTGACGCAGGCCGAGCAGGACGAGCGCTTGCCGAGCGGCCGACAATCTCGGTTCGCCAACCGAGTCGCGTGGGCCAAAGTCTATCTGGAGCAGGGGCAGTTGTTGCATTCGCCGCGGCGCGGTCACTTCCTGATCACGGACCGCGGTCGTGAAGTGCTCAACACCCCGCCGCCCAAGATCGACATCAAGTTCCTGGAGCAGTATCCCGAGTTCGTCGAGTTCCGCACTCCGAAGGCCGATCCTCCGAAACTGCCTACGATGGTTCCGCCGGACCCCGCCGACACAGAGACGCCGGAAGAGGCTCTCGAGGCGGCACACGCCAAGATGAAGGCCAGCCTCGCCTCCGAGGTCCTCGCTCGAGTGAAGAGCGGTTCGCCGGAGTTCTTCGAGAAGCTGGTCGTCGAGTTGCTACTGAAGATGGGCTACGGGGGCTCCCGCGCTGACGCCGGGCAGGCTGTCGGGAAGGCCGGAGATGAAGGTATCGACGGCGTCATCAGCGAGGACCGGCTGGGTTTGGACATCGTCTACCTCCAGGCCAAGAAATGGGATGGCTCCGTCGGTCGACCCGAGATCCAGAAGTTCGTCGGCGCGCTTCATGGAAAGCGTGCCAAGAAGGGCGTGTTCATCACGACGGGCTCGTTCTCTTCGGACGCGGCGGCCTACGTGGAGCACATCGACCCCAAGGTTGTCTTGATCGATGGCCGGCGCCTCGCCGAGTTCATGATCGACTTCGAGGTCGGTGTCACTACAGCTCGCACATTTCAGGTGAAGCGCGTTGACTCCGACTACTTCGAGGAAGGGTGAGATGTCGAACAAGCCGTTGCACCTGCCGCTGGGCCTCGCTCCCTGCGGTCGCTCGGACCAGCGCAGGTGAACGGCGGCGTTAGGCGGCGCAAGGTCTCCTTCCCCGCGCCGTCTCCGCCCTGGCTGTGGCATCCTTGCGCATCCACGCAGGAGCTTCGAAATGTCCACCCCCGTCGAAGACCTCGCGGCCCAAGCGTTGAGCTTGCCCGCCGAGGACCGTGCCAAGCTGGTCGAGCGGCTGATTGCGAGCTTCGAGCCCAAGTCGCCAGCTCAGGCCGCTTGGCTCGAGCTCGCGAGCAGTCGGCGTGAAGATGTCCGCGCCGGCAAGGTCACCATGGTGCCCGGAGACGACGCGCTGACGCGCGTGCGCGCACGACTTTCGTGACCTACTGGCTTCACCCCGATGCCGAGGCTGAGCTTGGGGAGGCGGCCTCCTACTACGCAGCGCGCGAGTCGAGCCGTGGCAGAGGCGTTCCTCGCTGAGTTCGAGCGGGTCCGCGATCTGCTCGTTGAGAACCAGGAACGCGGGCCTCACGGCGAGTACGGTCTGCGTGTGTACCACCTCGACCGGTTCCCGTACACAGTCATCTACGAGCCCGACGAACGCGCCGGCCCTCAGATCTACGCCATCGCACATCAGCATCGCGCTCCTGGCTATTGGGCGGAACGCCTGTAGGCACGCGAAAGCGCCGCCTAACACGTCGAGGCGACTCGCAACGGCATGGGCCGCTCCGGGGCCAGGTGGTCATCGTCCCCTCCGCGGCCCATGCCGCTGCGGGCGCCTCACCTCCAACGTTTGGCTGCATAACTGAATCGATGCCGCCGATCACCGTACTCCTTGAGAAGCTCGCGGCAGCTGGAGTCCAGGTGCCCGCTGGGCCGGTTCGGGCTGACGGGTATGGTGACTCTGCCGAACTGTCGAACGAGCTCATCGAATTGATCCGTACCGGCCCTAAGCGCGCCGGCACGAGTCTCTTATGGGCAATGGAAATTGACGGAGACGCCATGCCGCGGGTCGGCGATCTGGAGATCGTCGTGGATCACAACCACGAGCCCGTACTCCTCACTCGGATAACCCGAGTAGACGTGCTTCCCTTCAACGAGGTCAGCGCCGAGTACGCCGCAATTGAAGGCGAAGGAGACGGCTCACTGGAGTACTGGCGCCAAGGACACTGGCGCTTCTTCTCGAGGGAGTGCGCCCGCGTTGGTCTGGAGCCAAAGCCGGACATGCCCGTTGTTTGTTCTGTGTTTGAACTTCTGGCAGCGGTTCCTCGCGGTGCAGCCCAACCGTTCGTTCAACCGGACCCGCTACGGCAAGGGCCGTAAGCCCGGTCTGCGGCCCATGGGGTGGATGGGCGACCACACCGAGAAGGCGGAGGCCTTGCTCGAGCACGACGCTGACTGGACGGCGCCGCTGCTCCGGCGAAGCGAGTTCCGCAACATCCTGTCCGGCTGCATGCGTCGGAAGACGCTCACGTTCGAGGCGGCGCGCGATCTGCAACTGGAGGCAGAGAGCCTGCTGGCCGGCGCCGAACACGAGGTGGACTCGCGTCAGGTGCCGGAACTCGTGCGCGACAGCGGCTGTTCCAGGAGTTCAAGCAGGCCCAAGACCGTCACCACGCCGTGGGATCCCGCCGGACACCTCGAAACCGGGGAGCGGAGAACGGCCGGGCGCCGGCGGCGCGCGACGCTGCGGCCGCGCTACCAGCAGGCGCCGAAGCTGCGCCGCAGCGCGTCGATCTGCGCCTCGTCCAGCGGCGCCGGCCGCGGCCGGCACAGCAGCCACAGCCTGGCGGTCTCTTCCAGCTCCTCCAGCACCGCGCTGGCCTCGGCCGGGCTGCGGTGCCAGACGTTCGGGCCCAGCCGCTCCAGCATCACCGCGCGGATCGGCGTGCCGCTGGCGGCCATGGCCTGGATGCGCTGCGCCACCAGCTCGGCCACCTGCGGGTCGCCCGGGCGGTGGTACGGGATCAGCGGCACGTGGCCGGCCTTCATCACGAAGTAGGGCGTGATCGGCGGCAGGATGTCGTCGCTGCTCCACACGCCCTGCAGCGTCAGCGCCACCAGGTGCGTGCTGTGGCTGTGGATCACGCAGCGTGCGTCGGGCGCGCTGGCGTAGATGCGCCGGTGCAGCGCCAGCGTCTTGCTGGCGCGGTCGCCGCCGGTCTGCCGGCCCGAGGCATCGACGTGCGCCAGCCTTGCCGGATCGAGCGTGCCCAGGCAGGCATCGGTGGGCGTGATCAGCAAGCCGCCGTCGTCGAGCCGCACGCTGATGTTGCCGGCGCTGGCATGCACGTAGCCGCGCTCGTACAGCGAATGGCCGACGCGGCAGATCTCCTCGCGCTGGCGAGCCTCTTCGCTCACGGCAACCCGAACGCGCGCCCGAAGAAGTCGCTGCCGCCGAAGTTGCCCGACTTCAGCGCCAGGTGCAGCCCGGCGGCACGCGCCGGCGTGGCGGCGTGGCACCAGGGCACGCCAGGGTCGATCTGCATGCCGATGCGCAGTTGAGTGATGCCCAAGGCCTGCACGCAGGCGC
Organism: Burkholderiales bacterium; assembly: GCA_017302495.1. Lineage (GTDB taxonomy): Bacteria > Pseudomonadota > Gammaproteobacteria > Burkholderiales > Burkholderiaceae_C > Rubrivivax. The sequence continues at coordinate 256 of JAFLDG010000242.1, read as the reverse complement.
CGGAGGTCTCGCCGCCGGCGACGATCAGCTGGCCGACGCCGGCCTCGACCAGGCCCCGGGCGATGCGCGCCAGCGCCTGCTCCACCAGCGCACCGGCGGGCCCGGCACCCAGCTGCTGCTGTACCGCGCGCACCGCGTCCGGCTCGGCGGTGGCATAGACCACCAGCGGCGCCGGCCCCAGCCGCGGCCGCGCCCAGGCCAGCGCCTCGGCCACCAGGTCGTGCCCCGCCGCCAGGCGCAGCGGGTCGATCGCGAA
>JAFLDG010000241.1 GCA_017302495.1 Burkholderiales bacterium | reverse complement strand
CCGGCGTCGCGGGCCTCCGGCACCGCGCCGATCCTGATCCCGCCCAGCCTGATCGACCGCACGACCCTGCTGCCCAAGCCGCCGCCACGCAAGCCCAAGTCCGCGCGTACGCCGGCCGCGGCCTCGGCGCCCGCCGCCGGCCCCGGGACGGCGGCCTCGGGCCCGGCGATGGCCGCGGCCGTGATGGAGCCGGCGGCCGCGCCGCCGGCCGCCGAAGCGGGCCGATGACGGCGCCGCCCGGGGCGGCAGCACCGGTCGCGCCCGGGCTGTGGCGCCGCCTCGCGTGCTTCCTGTACGAGGGGGTGCAGCTGTTCGGCGTCGTCATGGTCACCGGCCTGATCTACGGCGGCATCACGCAGCAGCGGCACGCGCTGATCGGCCAGCACGGGCTGCAGTTCGCGCTCTTCGTCGTGCTCGGCGCCTACTTCGTCGCCTTCTGGTCGCGCGGCGGGCAGACGCTGGCAATGAAGACCTGGCACATCCGCGTCGTCGACCGGAAGGGCGCGCCGCTCACGCCGGCGCGGGCGCTGCTGCGCTACCTGTGGAGCTGGCTGTGGTTCCTGCCGGCGCTGCTCTGGGCCTGGATCGGCGGTGCCCACTCCGGGCCGGCGATCGCGGTCGCGCTGCTCGTCGGCGTCTTCGGCTACGCCGCGCTGGCCCGGTTGAATCCGCAGCGCCAGTACTGGCACGACCTGCTGAGCGGCTCGCGGCTCGTGGACTGGCCCGGCCCGGTCACGCGCCGCGGCTGAGCGCGGCGCCGGGCGCATGGACAATGCGCCGATGGTTGCCCCACCTTCCGCCGCCGCTGCCGGCCAGGCGCCACCGCCGGCGCCTTCGATCTGCGTGTTCTGCGGCTCGCGCACGGGCGCCGGGGCGGCCGATGCCGATGCCGCACGGCGCGTCGGGCAGTGGATCGGCACGCATGGCTGGCGCCTGGTCTACGGCGGCGGCCGGGCGGGGCTGATGGGCCTGGTCGCCGATGCCGCGCTCGCGGCCGGCGCCGCCGTGGTCGGCGTGATCCCGCAATCGCTGATGACCCGCGAACTGGGCCACCAGGGCCTGACCGAACTGCATGTCGTGCAGACGATGCACGAGCGGAAACGGCTGATGGCCGGGCGCAGCGACGCCTTCCTCGCGCTGCCCGGCGGCCTGGGCACACTCGAGGAACTGTTCGAGGTCTGGACCTGGCGCCAGCTCGGCTATCACGACAAGCCGGTCGGCCTGCTCAACACGGGCGGCTACTACGACGCGCTGCTCGCTTTCGTCGCGCACGCGGCCACGGCCGGTTACGTGCAGCCGGCGCAGCGCGCGCTGCTGCAGGTCGAGCGCGAGCCGGAGCCGCTGCTGCAGCGCCTGGCCGCACTGGCACCGCTGGCGGTGGCGCCGGACGACTACTCGCGCACCTGACGCACCGGCTGCCGTGCGCCGTTCAGACCGCCGCTTCGTCGGTCTCGCCGGTGCGGATGCGCACCACCTGCTCGACCGGCGTCACGAAGATCTTGCCGTCGCCGATCTTGCCGGTCTTCGCGGCGCGAACGATCGCCTCGATGCAGCGCTCGACATCGGCATCGCGCACGACGACTTCGACCTTGACCTTCGGCAGGAAATCGACCACGTACTCGGCGCCGCGGTACAACTCCGTGTGGCCCTTCTGCCGGCCGAAGCCCTTGACCTCGGTCACCGTCAGGCCCGAGACGCCGACATCGGCCAGCGCCTCGCGCACCTCCTCGAGCTTGAACGGCTTGATGATGGCGGTAATCTGTTTCATGGCCCGTTCTCCTGGAGGCAGTGCACTGCCGCGATTTAAGCATGGAACCCGCGCCGTTTGACCAGCCGATCGCCCCGCGGGCGATGCCCGGCCCGACCCGGGAGGCAGGCTGCGTCGTGCATGCCGATCCGCAGGCGGTGGATGCCGCCGCCTGGAACGAACTGCTCGCGCAGGCGCCGCAACCGACACCGTTCCTGCGCCACGAGTACCTGCGGGCCCTGCATGCCTCGGGCAGCGCGGTCCCGGGCACCGGCTGGGTGCCCCAGCTGATCACGCTGCGCCAGGACGGCCGGCTGCTGGCCGGCTGCGCCGCCTGGCGCAAGCGCCACTCGTTCGGCGAGTACGTCTTCGACTGGGCCTGGGCCGACGCCTACCGGCGTCACGGCCTGGCCTACTACCCGAAGCTGGTGTGCGCGGTGCCGTTCACGCCGGTGGCCGGCAGCCGCCTGCTCGCCCGCGACGAGCCGTCGCGGCTGGCGCTGCTCGAGGCGCTGCGCTCGCACGCCCAGGCCGACGGCCTGTCGTCGGTGCACCTGCTGTTCGCCGACGAGGCCGACCGGCGCGCGGCGCAGCGCGCCGGCTGGCTGCTGCGCCAGACCGTGCAGTTCCACTGGCAGAACCGGGCCGGGCGGCCGTTCGCCGACTTCGACGACTTCCTCGCCAGCCTGCAACGCGACAAGCGCAAAAAGATCGCGCAGGAGCGGCGCCGCGTCGCCGAGGCCGGCGTGCGCTTCGAGGTCTTCGAGGGCGCACGCATCGACACCGGGCTGTGGGACTTCTTCCACGCGTGTTACGTGCGAACCTATGCCGCGCACCACTCGACCCCGTACCTGACGCGCGACTTCTTCGCGCGCCTGCAGCGCGACCTGCCCGAGCCTTGGGTGCTGTTCGTCGCCACGCTCGGCGGCGAGCGGATCGCGGCGTCGCTGATCGCGGTCGACGCCGCCCGCGGCCGGGCCTGGGGCCGCTACTGGGGCTGTACCCGGCACGTGCCGCTGCTGCACTTCGAGGCCTGCTACTACCAGCCGCTGGCCTGGTGCATCGCGCGCGGCATCCAGCGCTTCGAAGGCGGTGCGCAGGGCGAGCACAAGATGGCGCGCGGCCTGCTGCCGACGGTCACGCACTCGGCCCACTGGCTCGCGCATCCGGCCTTCGCGGATGCGGTCGCGCGCTACCTGCAGCGCGAAGGGGCCGGCATCGGCGAGTACGTCGACGAACTGCGCGAACGCAGCCCCTACCGGGAATGACCGCCGGCTTCAGCCGGCGTGCGTCTTGCGCCAGTTGTCCATGCCGGTGCGCACCTCTTCCTTCGCGCCGTCGGGGCCTTCCCAGCCCTTGACCTTGACCCACTTGCCGGGCTCGAGATCCTTGTAGTGCTCGAAGAAGTGCTCGATCGAGCGCAGCCGCATCGGGTTCAGGTCGTCCGGCTTGTTCCACTGGCTGTAGATCGACAGCACCCGGTCCACCGGCACCGCGAGCAGCTTGTTGTCGCCGCCCGCTTCGTCGTCCATCTTCAGCACGCCCAGCGGCCGGCACGGCACCACCACGCCCGGGATCAGCGGCACCGGCGTGATCACCAGCACGTCCACCGGGTCGCCGTCGTCGGCCAGCGTGTTCGGGATGTAGCCGTAGTTGCACGGGTAGTGCATCGCGGTGTTCATGAAGCGGTCGACGAACAGCGCCCCGCTCTCCTCGTCCACCTCGTACTTGATCGGGTCGGCGTTCATCGGGATCTCGATGATCACGTTGAACTCCTCCGGCGCCTTCGGTCCGGGGCTGACGTTGTGCAGGCTCATGGCGGTCTCGGCGGCTGGCGTCTCGGATCGTCGATTCTAGAGATCGCCCTTGCCCGGGGCTGACGCGCCGCGGCCGGCCCCTTGGGAAAACACCCGGCCGGAACGCTGCGCGTTTTCCCGTAGTATCCGCCCCGCGTTCCGCGGCCCTCCCCGGCCCTGCGGCCGGCGTGCCGGCGGCAAGAAGAACAAGGGAACGCGCCACCCCAGGTCCCACCTCAGGTCCCTTCAGCGAAAAGGAACATCTCCCATGTCCAATACGATGGCGCTGTACGCGGCGCTCGTCTGCGGCCTCGCGGCCGTGATCTACGGCTTCGTCCAGCGCGGCTGGATCCTGAAGCAGGATGCCGGCAACGCCCGCATGCAGGAGATCGCCGGTGCCGTGCAGCAGGGCGCAGCCGCGTACCTGGCGCGCCAGTACCGCACGATCGCGATCGTCGGCGTCGTGCTCGCGGTGCTGATCGCGGTCTTCCTGGGCACGATGACGGCGGTCGGCTTCGTCATCGGCGCGGTGCTGTCCGGCGCCTGCGGCTTCATCGGCATGAATGTCTCGGTGCGCGCGAACGTGCGCACCGCGCAGGCGGCCACGCAGGGCATCGGCCCGGCGCTGAACATCGCATTCAAGGGCGGCGCGATCACCGGCATGCTCGTCGTCGGCCTGGGCCTGATCGGCGTCGGCGTGTTCTTCCTCGCCATCGGCGGCGCGGCCACGCCGGATACGGCGACGCTGAAGCCGCTGCTCGGCCTGGCCTTCGGCTCGAGCCTGATCTCGATCTTCGCGCGCCTGGGCGGCGGCATCTTCACCAAGGGCGCCGACGTCGGCGCCGACCTGGTCGGCAAGGTCGAGGCCGGCATCCCCGAGGACGACCCGCGCAACCCGGCGGTGATCGCCGACAACGTCGGCGACAACGTCGGCGACTGCGCCGGCATGGCGGCCGACCTGTTCGAGACCTACGCGGTGACGCTGATCGCGACCATGGCGCTCGGCGCGCTGATGGTCGCCGGCGGCGGTGCGGCGGTGGTCTATCCGCTGCTGCTGGGCGGCGTGTCGATCATCGCGTCGATCATCGGCTGCAGCTTCGTCAAGGCCAGCCCCGGCATGAAGAACGTGATGCCGGCGCTGTACAAGGGCCTGGCGATCTCCGGCCTGCTGTCGCTGGTCCTGTTCTACTTCGTCACGACCGCGATGTTTCCCGCCGGGCTGCAGCTGGTCGGCGGCGGCACCGTCAGCGCGATGGCGCTGTTCGGCACCTGCGTCGTCGGCCTGCTGCTGACCGCGGCGATGGTCTGGATCACCGAGTACTACACCGGCACCGACTACAAGCCGGTCAAGCACGTCGCGCAGGCCAGCACCACCGGCCACGCGACGAACATCATCGCCGGCATCGGCGTGAGCATGAAGTCCACCGCCTGGCCGGTGATCTTCGTCTGCATCGCGATCCTGGCCTCGTACTGGCTCGCCGGGCTGTACGGCATCGCGATCGCCGCGACCTCGATGCTGAGCATGGCCGGCATCGTCGTCGCGCTCGACGCCTACGGCCCGATCACCGACAACGCCGGCGGCATCGCCGAGATGGCCGAGCTGCCCGACAGCGTGCGCGACATCACCGACCCGCTCGACGCGGTCGGCAACACGACGAAGGCGGTGACCAAGGGCTACGCGATCGGCTCCGCCGGCCTGGCCGCGCTGGTGCTGTTCGCCGACTACACGCACTCGCTCGAGTCGCGCGGCATCATGGCCTCGTTCGACCTGAGCAACCCGAAGGTCATCATCGGCCTGTTCATCGGCGGCCTGATCCCCTACCTGTTCGGCGCGATGGCGATGGAGGCGGTCGGCCGCGCCGCCGGCAGCGTGGTCGAGGAGGTGCGGCGCCAGTTCCGCGAGATCAAGGGCATCATGGAAGGCACGGCCAAGCCCGAGTACGGCAAGGCGGTGGACATGCTGACCGGCGCGGCGATCAAGGAGATGATGATCCCGTCGCTGCTGCCGGTGGTGGTGCCGATCCTGGTCGGCCTGCTGCTCGGCGCCGAGGCGCTGGGCGGCCTGCTGATGGGCACGATCGTCACCGGCCTGTTCGTCGCGATCAGCATGTGCACCGGCGGCGGCGCCTGGGACAACGCGAAGAAGTACATCGAGGACGGCCACCACGGCGGCAAGGGCAGCGACGCGCACAAGGCCGCGGTCACCGGCGACACCGTCGGCGACCCGTACAAGGACACGGCCGGCCCGGCGGTGAACCCGCTGATCAAGATCATCAACATCGTCGCGCTGCTGATCGTGCCGCTGCTGCCGGCCGGCACGTCGACCAAGGCCGCCGCGCACGCGCCGGCCGCCGCGCCCGCGGTGGCGGTGGTCGCGGTACCGGTGGTGGTCGAGGTCGCGCGCATCCAGGTGGTCGAACCCGGCCTGGTCAAGTTCTACTTCGAGTCGGGCAAGTCGGACCTGGCCGGCGGCGCGGCCGACGCGCTGGTCGGGGTCGTCAACGGCGTGGCCGGCGGCAAGACCGCGGTCATCAGCGGCTACCACGACGCCACCGGCGACCCGGCGGCGAACGAGGAGCTGGCCAAGCAGCGCGCGTTCAAGGTGCGCGATGCGCTGAAGGCGATCGGCGTGCCCGACGACAAGGTCGTGCTGAAGAAGCCCGAGCAGCTGACCGGCTCGGGCCCGGACGCCGAGGCGCGGCGTGTCGAGGTCCGGCTCGAGTGACGGCCGGCGGCCGGCCGGCCGCCCGACCGATCCGAAGGGCCCGGCGGCCGCAGGCGCCGGGCCTTTGTCCTTTTCCGCCGCGGCGCTGCGCCGCC
>JAFLDG010000240.1 GCA_017302495.1 Burkholderiales bacterium | reverse complement strand
AGCAGGTTGGTTTGCGCGGCGATGCTGTTGATGAGCTCGACGATATCGCCGATCCGTTGCGCCATGGTCGCGAGACCCTGGATTTCGGCGTTGGTCCCTTCCGCTTCCCTGACGGCTTTCGCGGCGATGGCCGCCGACTGCGTCACCTGCCGGTTGATCTCGCTGACGGAGGCCGACAATTGTTCGGTCGCCGCAGCCACCGTCTGCACATTGCTCGAGGTTTCACGCGCGCCCGATGCGACGGCCGACGCCTTGCTGGTGTTCTCGGCCGCAATCGTTGCCATCTTCTCAGCGGTAGCGCGCATTTCGACGATCGATGCGGCGACGGCCTCGAGCACGCTAGTGGCGTTGTGGTCGAATCCCTTCGTCAGCGTCTCCATGGCGTGCTGACGATGCTCCTTCTTCTGCTGTTCGGCGCGTTGCTCGGCCGCCAGCCCCTCCGCCTTGACCGCGTTGTCGCGGAATACCGCGACCGATCGCGCCATGGCGCCGACTTCGTCGCCGCGCCGCGCTGCAGTCCGGACGGACGGCAGCTCGCCTGGCTGCAGTGGAATCATCCGGACATGCCGTGGGACGGCTGCGAACTGTGGCTGGCGGACGTGCTCGGCGACGGCGGCCTGCACGGCCCGCGGCGCATCGCCGGCAGCCGCGACGAGGCGGTGCAGCAGCCGGGCTGGTCGCCCGACGGCAGCCTGCATTTCGTGTCCGACCGCAGCGGCTGGTGGAACCTGTACCGCTGGCACGACGGCGCCGCCCGGCCGCTGTGCCCGATGGCCGCCGAGTTCGGCGAGGCCCCGTGGGTCTTCGGCCTGGCGACCTACGGCTTCGCCGCGGCGGGCGAGATCGTCTGCGTGGTCGTGCGCGACGGCCGCTCGACCCTGGCGCGGCTTCACGCCGACAGCGGCCGGCTCGAGCCGATCGCGCTGCCGTTCAGCAGCTATGGCAGCCTCGCCGTGGCCGGCGACGTGGCGCTCTTCACCGCCGCCTCGCCGCTGCAGCCGAGTGCCGTGCACCGGCTCGAGCTGGCGACCGGCCGGCTGCAGACGCTGCGCCGCAGCAGCGGGCTCGAGGTCGAACCGGCCTGGACCTCGGTCGCCGAGGCCATCCGCTTCCCGGGCAGCGGCGGGCGCGAGACACACGCCTTCTTCTACGCACCCGCGAATCCGGACTTAGAGCCGCTGCCCGGCGAGAAGCCGCCGCTGATCGTGATGAGCCACGGCGGGCCGACCAGCCGCGCGCTCGACGCGTACAAGCCGGCGATCCAGTTCTGGACCAGCCGCGGCTTCGCGGTGCTGGACGTGAACTACGGCGGCTCCACCGGCTTCGGCCGCGCCTACCGCCAGCGGCTCGACGGCCAGTGGGGCGTGGTCGACGTCGACGACTGCGCGCTCGGCGCCCGGTTCCTCGCCCAGCGCGGCGATGTCGATGGGAAGCGGCTGATCATCCGCGGCACCAGCGCCGGCGGTTACACGACGCTGGCCGCCCTCGCCTTCCGCGACACCTTCCGCGGCGGCGCGAGCCTGTACGGCATCGGCGACCTGCAGACGCTGGCCGAGGACACGCACAAGTTCGAGTCGCGTTACCTGGACCGGCTGGTCGGGCCCTGGCCGGCCGCACGTGACCTGTACCGCGCACGCTCGCCGATCCACCACCTCGACGGCCTGAAGTGCCCGCTGATCCTGCTGCAGGGTGCGGACGACAAGGTCGTGCCGCCCGAGCAGTCGCGCCGCATGCACGCGGCGCTGAAGGCCCGGGGCGTGCCGGTCGCGTATCTCGAGTTCGCCGGCGAGCCGCACGGCTTCCGCCAGGCCGCCAACATCGTGCGCGCGCTGCAGGCCGAGGCCACGTTCTACGCGCGCATCTTCGGCTTCGAACTCGCCGATCCGGGCGAGCCGCTGCTGATCGACAACCTGTAGCCGCCGGCCGGCCGCGGCCGCGCGCGGCTACCAGCTCGCCTCGCGCTCGGGCGTCGCGCCGATCTTGTGGATCGCGAGATCCGCGCCCTGGTACTCCTCCTCCGGCGTCAGCCGCAGCGGCGTGAGCGCACGGATCAGGCCGTAGACGGCGAAGCCGCCGGCCAGCGCCCAGGCCACGCCGAGCCCCGTGCCGAGCAGCTGCGCGCCGAGGTTCACGCCGCCGAGGCCGCCGAGCGCGCTGCTGCCGAAGAGGCCGCAGGCGATGCCGCCCCAGGCGCCGCACAGGCCGTGCAGCGGCCAGACGCCGAGCACGTCGTCGATCCTCCAGCGGTTCTGCGTCAGCGTGAACATGCCGACGAAGATCGCGCCGGCGACGCCGCCGGTGATCAGCGCGCCGAGCGGGTGCATCAGGTCCGAGCCGGCGCACACCGCCACCAGCCCGGCGAGTGGCCCGTTGTGGACGAAGCCGGGGTCGTTGCGGCCGAGCAGCGTGGCCGCGAGCGTGCCGCCGACCATCGCCAGCAGCGAGTTCACCGCGACCAGGCCCGAGATCTTGTCGATCGCCTGCGCGCTCATCACGTTGAAGCCGAACCAGCCGACCGTCAGCACCCAGGCGCCGAGCGCCAGGAAAGGAATGCTCGACGGCGGGTGCGCGCTGACCGCGCCGTCCTTGCGGTAGCGGTTGCTGCGCGGCCCCAGCAGCAGCACCGCCGCCAGGCCGATCCAGCCGCCGACCGCGTGCACGACGACGCTGCCGGCGAAATCGTGGAACGCGGCGCCGGTCGCCGCCTCGATCCAGCCCTGGACGCCGAAGCGCCCGCCCCAGACGGCGCCCTCGAACAGCGGGTAGACGATCGCGACGATCAGCGCCGTCGCCAGCAGCTGCGGGCCGAAGCGCGCGCGTTCGGCGATGCCGCCGGAGACGATCGCGGGGATCGCCGCGGCGAAGGTCAGCAGGAAGAAGAACTTCACCAGCTCGAAGCCGCTCTTGTCGGCCAGCGCCGGCGCGCCGGTGAAGAAGTGGATGCCGTAGGCGACCGTGTAGCCGACGAAGAAGTACGCGATCGTCGACACCGAGAAGTCGACCAGGATCTTGACCAGCGCATTGACCTGGTTCTTGCGCCGCACGGTGCCCAGTTCGAGGAATGCGAAGCCCGAGTGCATCGCCAGCACCATGACGGCGCCGAGCAGGACGAAGAGCGTGTCGGTGGCGTGCTTGAGCGGGTCCATGCGGTACGTTGCGGGTTGGTGCAAAGGTGCACCAAGCCCGCAAGAGCCGTGCCGCGCTGGTGCGGGCTGCACCAAGGCCGGACGCACCGGATGCGCACACTGCGGCACCGTTGCAGTGCGCGCGCCGCGCGGTGGTGGTGCGTGGCAGCGAGCGCCCGGCGCGCGGCGAGACCGCTTTCCGGCCGGGCCATGCGCCTGGACGGGTCGGGTCGGGTCGGGTCGGGTCAGGTCGCGGAGCCGGCGGACGGCCCGCAGGCCGGTCGCGCCGGCGCCGCGGCCGATCAGGCCGCGGCGAGGGCCTGCCCGAGGTCGGCGATCAGGTCGTCGACATGTTCGATGCCGATCGACAGCCGCACCATGTCGACGCTGACGCCGGCCTTGGCCAGCTCGTCCGGCCCGAGCTGGCGGTGCGTCGTGCTCGCCGGATGGCAGGCGAGCGAGCGGGCGTCGCCGATGTTGACGAGCCGCGTGAACAGCTTCAGCGCGTCCTGGAAGCGCGCGCCGGCGTCGCGGCCGCCGTGCACGCCGAAGCTGATGATGCCGCTCGCGCGCCCGCCCATCGTGAGCTGCACCAGCGCATGGTCCGGATGGTCGGGCAGGCCGGCGTAGTTGACCCACGCCACCTTCGGCTGCTGCTTCAGCCAGCCGGCGATGCGCAGCGTGTTGTCGCAGATGCGGTCCATGCGCAGCGCCAGCGTCTCGATGCCCTGCAGGATCAGGAAGGCGTTCATCGGCGACAGCGCCGCGCCCATGTTGCGCAGCGGCACGACCCGCGCGCGGCCGATGTAGGCGGCCGGGCCGAGCGCGTCGGTGTAGACCACGCCGTGGTAGCTGACGTCGGGCTCGTTCAGCCGCCTGAAGCGCGCCTTGTGCTGTGCCCACGGGAACTTGCCCGAATCGACGATCGCGCCGCCGATGCTGTTGCCGTGGCCGCCGCAGTACTTGGTGAGCGAATGCACGACGATGTCGGCGCCGTGCTCGAAGGGCCGGCACAGCGCCGGGCTGGGCACGGTGTTGTCGACGATCAGCGGGATGCCGTGGCGGTGCGCGATGGCCGCCAGCGCGCCGATGTCGGTGATGTTGCCCAGCGGGTTGCCGATCGATTCGCAGTAGATCGCCTTCGTGCGCGCATCGATCAGCGGTTCGAAGGCATTCGGCTGGCGGTAGTCGGCGAAGCGCACTTCGATGCCGAGCTGCGGGAAGGTGTGTGCGAACAGGTTGTAGGTGCCGCCGTACAGCGTGCTCGCGCTGACGATGTTGTCGCCCGACTCGGTGATGGTCTGGATCGCGTAGCTGATCGCCGCCATGCCCGAGGCGACCGCCAGCGCGCCGATGCCGCCTTCGAGTTCGGCCAGGCGCTGCTCGAGCACCGCGCTGGTCGGGTTCATGATCCGGGTGTAGATGTTGCCCGGCACCTTCAAGTCGAACAGGTCGGCGCCGTGCTGGGTGTCGTCGAAGGCATAGGCGACGGTCTGGTAGATCGGCACCGCGACCGCCTTGGTCGTCGGTTCGGGCCGGTAGCCGCCGTGCACGGCGATGGTTTCGAGCTTCATGGCACCTCGGAGGGTTGGCGAGCGGGCGCGCCGACGCGGCGCGGGGCGCGGGGCGCGGGGCGCGGGGCGCGAGTCTAGACCCCGCCCCGGCCGTCCCCGGCGCCTTCAGCCCGGCCGCCGCCGCCGCACCGCGGCGGCGACCAGCGGCAGCCGGTCGTTGCCGAAGTACATGTCGTCGCCGCCGACGAAGATCGTCGGCGAGCCGAAGCCGCCGCGCCGGATCAGCTCGTCGGTGTTGGCCTTCAGCTGCGCCTTGACCGCGTCCTGCGCGATGCCGGCGAAGAAGGCGTCGGGCTCGATGCCGCAGCGCCGGCAGAGGTCGGCCAGCACCGCGTCCTGCGCGATGTCCTCGTCGCGGCCCCAGTAGGCCTCGAAGACCGCGGTCGCGAACGGCACGAGCTTGCCCTGCGGCTGCAGCCAAACGCAGCCGCGCATCGCCTTCACGCTGTTCACCGGGAACACGCGCGGCGGGAAGACGATCGCCAACCCGCTGGCGCGTGCCCAGTCCTGCAGATCCTTGAGCATGTAGTCGCGCTTGGCCGGCACCGGGTTGTCGCGCGCGGCGTAGACGCTCGGGTTGACGGCGTTGAACACGCCGCCGACGAGGATCGGCCGCCAGTCGATCGGCACGCCGAGCTCGGCCGCGAGCGGTTGCAGGTTGTGGACGCCCAGGTAGGTCCAGGGGCTCGAGCAGTCGAAGAAGCACTCGATCATCGCGAAGCCTCCGCCGATGCGGCGGCGCGCACCGTCTGCGCGGTCTGGCCGAACAAGGCCTTGCGCGCCTCGTCGTCGAGCTTGGCCGCGCGCAGTTCCTTGCCCAGGTCGATGCCGCGGCGCACCGCCGGGCGCTCCATCAGCCGCTCGTACCAGGCCTTGACGTGCGCGAAGCGCTCCAGCGGCACCTGCTGCGCCTTCCAGGTGCGCACCCACGGAAAGATCGCGATGTCGGCGATGCCGTAGTCGGCGCCGGCGACATGGGCGCCGGTGCGCGCGAGCCGGGTGTCGAGCACGCCGTACAAGCGGTCGACCTCCTTCGCGTAGCGCTCGACCGCGTACGGCAGCTTCTCCGGCGCGTAGAGCCGGAAGTGGCCGTTCTGCCCGGCCATCGGCCCGAGGCCGCCCATCTGCCACATCAGCCACTCCAGCGTCGCGACGCGGCTGCGCAGGTCCTGGCCGATGAAGCGGCCGGTCTTCTCGGCCAGGTAGACCAGGATCGCCCCGCTCTCGAACACCGACACCGGCGCGCCGCCGCCCGCCGGGTCGTGGTCGACGATCGCGGGCATGCGGTTGTTCGGGCTGATCGCCAGGAACTCGGGGCGGAACTGCTCGCCGCGGCCGATGTTCACCGGTTTCAGTGTGTACGGCAGGCCGCACTCCTCGAGCATGATGGAGACCTTCCAGCCGTTCGGCGTGGGCCAGTAGTGCAGGTCGATCATCGGCTGTCCTCGGGTCTTGCCAGGGTCCCTCGCCCCGCGCTGCAATGCGTTCGACACAAGCGAGTGTCGCCCAAAGCCCGAGCCGATGCCGCCCGCCACCGTCTTACCCGATCCTGACGCCCTGCCCTGGCGGCGCGCGCTCGCGGTCTGGGCGCTGATCGCCGTCGCCGAGACGGTGCACGGTGTGCTGCGCGGGCTGCTGCTCGTGCCCGCGGTCGGGCAGGCCGCAGCGGCGCGCATCGGCTTCGGCGTCGGCTGCCTGATCGTGCTCGGCATCGCATGGGCGACGCGGCGCTGGCTCGGCGCG